>NZ_JBHUMO010000008.1:0-24563 GCF_042685105.1 Enterococcus camelliae
GAATTTCAGGTTGCCCGCAATGGCTTTTTAATATATCTTAAGCGATTTGCGGGACTATGCACTTTTGCGCTGCAACCGTGTGTACTTTTATTCTGCCATAAACATACGTGTTGTATGTCGATGATTTAGTGAAAGCATAGGAGGAAAAGATTATGAGATTAACAGAGGGTATTGTAGTAGATTCAAGATTAACATTCGGAAATTTGCGTTTTTCTGCATTACGTCGAGAAGTACGCAAACAAAATGAGGATGGAACGGTTAGCAACGAGGTAAAAGAACGAACCTATAATTTGAAATCCTCTGCGCAAGGTCGAATGATTCAAGTTAGTATCCCAGCAAATGTGCCCTTACGCGAGTTTGCTTATGATGCAGAGGTAGAGTTGGTCAATCCAATCGTGGATACGGTCGCCAATTATGTTTTCCGAGAAGGAACTACTGTTAATTGGTTCATTAAGGCAGATGATTTAGTCTTGAAACGACAACCGAATCAAGGAAACCCTACAAACCAAAATGAAGGAAAGAAATAGGTGAAGCGTATGGAAATTAATGTGGAACATATTTTAGATTGTCTCGATCGTTATGGCAAAGGAGAACTAACTAAAGAACAAGTCAACGAAGATTTGACGATAGACGAAAAAGTATTTCTTATTATGAATCAGGATTTTTTTGAAACCAATGAGGAAGATTTTGACGTACTCAAATGGTTGGATGAGGAAGAGTCCTTCTTTATGGTTGTCGAAGTAAATGAAAACTTATGTCGCCAGGCAGAATCTGTCTTGGAAGAAATTGGTGTGGAGATGCCGGATGCCATCGAAAGCTTTTTAAAACAATTGGTAGAAACGAAACAACTTCCCGTAGTAGTAAATGACTAGCATAACTTTTTAAAATTGCCCAATGAAATCCTATTGGGCTTTTTCGACTGGGGGTGGAAACCATCAAAATGTACAAAGGGCATCGCATACGAGCAGGAGATCAGCACTTGGTTTATCACTTTGTTCTTGGATGGCTAAGTGCCTTATTCATCGGTTGGATGGACGTCTTTTATTTTCAAGAGCTTAGACAATTTGATCTTTCTAAGCCATCACTTTCTACTATTGAAATTGTTTGGTCTATAAAAGATTTAGCATGTCTACTTGGAAGTCTCGCTCTTGCAGGAGCTATGATGTTACTTTATATTCATTTTTTTTTTGATCATTGGCGAAGTCTGTGGCATCGACAAAAGTTGGCTCGGATGATTCTAGAAAACCATTGGTATGAAGTGAAACAAACTCAAGGTGAAGGTTTTTTCAAAGATTTGAATAGTAGTCGGACCAAAGAGAGCATCAGCTACTTCCCCAAAATTTATTATCGAATGAAAGATGGCTTACTTTCTATTCGCGTTCAAATTTCACTGGGAAAATATCAGGATCAGCTTTTAAAGTTGGAAAAGAAGTTAGAAAGCGGACTGTATTGTGAATTAGTAGAAAAGGAACTCAAAGACTCTTATGTGGAATACACCTTGTTATACGATATGATTGCCAATCGAATTGGAATTGAAGAAGTAGTGGCAGAAAACGGGACTCTGCGATTGATGAAAAATCAAGTATGGGCGTATGATTCTTTACCTCATATGTTAATCGCTGGTGGAACAGGTGGTGGGAAGACATATTTCTTACTCACCATTATCGAAGCACTATTGAAGTCAGATGCAGAATTGTTTATCCTCGATCCAAAAAATGCGGACCTCGCCGATTTAGGTACGGTAATGCCCCATGTCTATTCACAAAAGGAAGAAATTTCTACTTGCGTGGAAGACTTTTACGAACGCATGATGGCTCGTAGCAAGGCAATGAAAGAAATGCCCAACTACAAAACAGGAGAGAACTATGCGTATCTTGAACTTCCGCCCAACTTTTTAATTTTTGATGAATACGTGGCTTATATTGAGATGTTAACAACGAAAGAAAGTGCGGTGATTTTGAATAAGCTCAAACAAATCGTGATGTTAGGTCGTCAGTCGGGTTTCTTTCTGATTTTGGCTTGTCAAAGACCAGATGCAAAATATTTAGGAGATGGGATTCGCGATCAATTCAACTTTCGCGTAGCTTTAGGACGTATGAGTGAACTCGGGTATTCCATGATGTTTGGCGAGGTTGATAAAAATTTCTTTATGAAACGCATCAAAGGTCGAGGCTATGTAGATACAGGAGGGAGTGTGATTAGTGAATTTTATACACCACTTGTATCAAAAGAATACGATTTTTTAAAAGAAATTTCTAATATTTATTGCAGCAGGAAAGTATTATGAAATAGTTTCATTCAAAAACTGGATGGATAGTTTTTTATCTTCACTTTAAAAAAATCATGAAAAATACTTCCTTTTTTTAATAAATAAAGTATAATTGATTACAAATAGAAGGATATGAGGTGGAGTGTGTGAACAAGTTTTCTTTAGCAAATGAATTGAGTCAATCAATCGTAGATGGTATTTTGAAGGGATATAAAGAGTATCTTGATGTAAGAAGACGGGCTCAAAAAGATTTAAAAGTCAGTGGAGCGTATGCCTGGGTTAAAGGAAATCATATAGATTCCAGTGTAGATGAAGCATGTTCGAATTATAATCAAGTTCAAAGCTCAATTGAGAAAGCGGGATATACTTGGGAATATCTTCAGTTCATTCTGAAGGATACACAAGAAAAATATCTTGTAATTGTAAAAAATAGTCGAGGAATTACAAAAACTTTTAACGGGAAAGTGGATAATAACAAAAAGGAAAATTATTTATATGAATATGCTGGTATTAACAATCGAATCATTGAAAGCAAGTCTTTGCAGTCGGTAGCATCTGAAAAAGTTGTTCAACTGGAACTTTCTCTTCCTGAATTGGAAGCAATAAATAAAAATGTTGCTATGAAGGCTCCAGAAGGATACAATCGTTTTTATGTGGTAACGTACGAATTTGATTCCCAATCCAAAATGATTAGCAAAATTGCTTTGACACTACCAAATCAACATGAAATGAGTCTAGTTGAAGTTGCAGACTTAACGCCATTAATAGAGAAAAGTATTTATTCAATTAGTGATGAAGAACTTGAAATTGTGAAGGGAGATAAAGTTCCTGAAAGCATCTATGCGGATGAAGATCAGTCTTTTGGTTATGGGATTGCTGCAGAAGAACAAGACGATACAAAGAAAGAAGCAAATTAAGTAGAGAGTTGGGATGATTTCTATGTTTTACGGAGAGAAGTTAAGTAGTCTAAGGGAGTTAAACGGTCTCTCCAGAAAAGAACTAGCAGATCAATTGAAAATAACTGAACAGGCAGTATGGCAATATGAAAGTGATTCTATACTGCCTCGAATTGAGATATTAAATCAATTGCGTAGTTTATTTTGTGTGGAGACGAAATATTTTTTCTCATCAACTTATCTGAAAGATAAAGTTAGTGAGGAAAAAATTGCATATAGAGCAGAAGATAGGGAATCTAGAAAAAAGACAAAACTTGAACTTACTTTTTTGAATTATGTTGATTATTATATCAATTATTTTGAACAGAAATTGATAATTCCAAAGGCACCAATAATTGATATCAGAGAAAAAACTTTGAAATTTGTTAAGGAAAGCCCTTTAGAAAGAAATGAAATAATAAAAAAAGTTGCAGAATTTGCTAGAACTGAACTATCTTTAAAAGACAATAAAAATCTAATGTATACTTTGGAGAATAGTGGGGTTTATATTCTAGAAAAAAATTTAGGATCTAAAATTGATGCTTATAGTACAGTTACAAATGATGGGCGATTGTATATAATTTTAGGTACTGTTAGGAAATCTGCAGTCAGAAGAAACTTTGATTTAGTTCATGAATTGGGGCACCTTTTATTACACGCAGATGTAGATATGGATATATTAACTGCTGCAGAATTAAAAGTTATTGAGAAGGAAGCTCATTTGTTTGCGTCTATATTTTTATTGCCAGAAGAAGAGTTTACTAATGATTTCTTGAAATTAAAAAGGAAATCGAATCCTGATTATTATATTGACTTGAAAAGGAAATATCTAGTCTCAATTTCAGCACTGGAAATGAGAGCCTATGGATTAGGATTGATGACTTATCAAGAAAATCGATATTTCTGGGGACAACTAACTAAAAAAGGATATAAACTGTTAGAACCTTTAGACGATGAAATTCCTCCAGTAAGACCAGGTAAAGTTCGCTCTCTTCTTAAATTTGTACTCGATAAAAATGTAGTCAACTTAAAATTTTTATTGAATCAGTTTAACATCTTACCTAGCTTTCTTTCTAATTTATTTAATTTAGAAGAACATTTTTTTGATCAGTATTTAGAAATAAAAAAGGATTACTTTATTGATGCTAGAATTGTAGATTTAGATGATTTTCGTGACAAGGCTTCTCTTAGTTGAGAAATTTATTTCATATTACTTTAGAATATTCCAATATTTTTAACCTGTTGTTTACAAAATTGGAGGAAGAGTTACATGACTGAGAAAGAAAAGTTGAGGAAATTATGGCAAAGTATAACCGTAACTTTTCTACACTACAAAAGAATGCCTCTGCGAAAGAGCTGAAGACAGTATTTAAATTTGTAGCAGATGAATCCAATCGAAAACAACGAGAATTGATTGGTTTGGATAAAGAAAAATAAATTTGAAATTGAAATAGTTTTAAGAGCCAAGAGCAAAAATGTTCTTGGCTTTTTTCTTTGCAATGAATGAGGTGATGTATGACATTTTTAGATTTATTCGCCGGGATTGGTGGTTTTCGCTTAGGTATGGAACAAGCGGGCCACCAGTGTATCGGCTTTTGTGAAATTGATGAATTTGCCCGGCGGAGTTATAAGGCAATTCATGATACAAGGAGGGAGGTGGAAATGCATGACATCACAAGTGTATCAGACGAGTTTGTTCACTCCCTCGGACCAGTGGACATCATTTGCGGCGGATTTCCGTGCCAAGCTTTTTCAATTGCGGGAAAGCGGCAAGGATTTTCCGATACTCGAGGTACTTTATTCTTTGAAATCGCTCGGTTCACCACTCTTCTCCGACCTAAGTTTTTATTCCTTGAGAACGTCCGGGGATTGCTCAATCACGAAGGAGGGGCTACGTTCGAGACGATCCTCCGAACGCTGGATGGATTGGGGTATGATGTGGAATGGCAGGTGCTTAACTCAAAGGCCTATGTTCCCCAAAGCCGTGAGCGGGTCTTCCTTATCGGACATTCTCGAGACGCATGTACCGAACAAGTATTTCCTATCATTGGATCGTCTCCAACATCTGATCAAAACATCAGAAACTTGGTAAATATCAATCCTTCCAATCGAGGCATGGGTGGACAAGTCTATGGTTCAGATGGTGTAGCGCCAACCTTAACTGGTGATGAAGGAATCAAAATCGCACTGCCTGTGAATGATGGAATTTCAGTAGCGGGTATGTTACCGGGAAATTTTGAACAAGGCAATCGGGTATACGAAGTAACCGGAACCGCCCCCACCTTGTCAACGAAACAAGGGGGAACGAAAATCATGATTCGGAAAAATGAAACAGAATATCAAGAGGTGAAGCCAGGGGACAGTGTGAACCTGGCTTTTCCTAATTCCACAAGTCGTCGAGGACGTCTGGGAAAACAAAGTGTGCATACTTTACTAACAGGAGACCAACAAGCAGTTGTCACGGATCAGTATCAGATTCGGAAGCTAACACCTAGAGAGTGCTGGCGACTTCAAGGCTTTCCCGATTGGGCTTTTGACCAAGCTTCTCAAGTTAATTCAGATAGTCAGTTGTATAAGCAGGCCGGAAACTCAGTAACAGTTCCGGTCATTTTTGATATTGCAAGAAGGTTAACGGAGGTAAAAATAGATGATTTATGATGAGTTGATTGGGGAAATCTACAGGGTGATTGGCAAGATTCAGTCAGATCCGGAATTGGAAGAAGAACTGTACCGGCTCAATTTTGATATTCGCAAAAACGGGGTGAAGGTCACTGGTGATTCATATGTAATGGACGAGGAAACCGATGCTCGAATGGAGCTGAATCAAATCATCAGTGAATTGGAACGGATTGCGGACCTTGCCAAAGAACCGGATATCCGTCAATACTTGCTCGAGATAAAAGCAGAACTAGAAATTGAGGGCATTACCGCGGAGTAACAACCAAGTAAACCACTGATAGGCGCTGACCGCGGGGGATTTGCGAAGCAGAAATCCTCCGTGGTGCTGTGCCTGTTCATGGACGGCGCCAGCCGGCCATGATGTCTTACCCCCCGTATCTAACAGGGGGGTACAAAAACACAAAAAATAAGCAAGTAATCCTTAATAATTGCTGATATAGCAAGGAAAATTAACGATTTGATTAAGTGTGAAGTATTCGTCAATTACTTCACACTTTTGCTTTAGGAGGTGATTATTTGGCGAAAAGAAATTTAAGCAAGGAATTGCTGAAAGAAAAGCGTAAGGATTACAAGATTTCGCAGAACAAATTAGCTGTCGCATGTAATTTGACTAGAGAATATATCAATAAGATTGAATCAGGTCTACTTACACCATCAGAAAAAACCATGAGGAAAATTTTTGACCAACTGGAAAGTTTCAATCCCGATTTGCCTTTGACATTACTTTTTGACTATGTAAGGATTCGTTTCCCCACAACGGATGCACGAAAAATTATTCAAGAAATTCTCCATTTGAAATTTGAGTATATGCTTCATGAGGATTACGCCTTTTACTCTTATCAGGAACAATATGTTATGGGCGATATTGTAGTGATGCTGTCTCATGAAGAAGATAAAGGAGTACTTTTAGAATTAAAGGGGCGAGGTTGCCGGCAATTTGAAACTTTTTACTCGCCCAAAAGCGTAGCTGGTACGACTTTTTCGAAGATTGTCTAAAAAACGGTGGCGTGATGAAACGCTTGGACCTGGCAATCAATGATCGAGTGGGCTTATTGGATATTCCTGATTTAACGAAAAAATGTCAGAAGGAAGAATGTATTTCCTTGTTCCGTACCTTTAAAAGTTATCGTTCCGGAGAACTGTTGAAAGCTGATGAAAAGGACGGCATGGGCAATACCTTATATATCGGCAGTCTCAAAAGTGAGGTTTACTTCTGTTTGTACGAAAAAGATTATGAACAATATATCAAGTTAGGGATTCCATTAAACCAGACCGAAACGAAAAACCGCTTTGAGATTCGCTTAAAAAATGATCGTGCTTATCATGCAATCCAAGACTTGTTAAAAGGTCGCAGCATTGAAAGTACCACATTTTCCATTATCAATCGGTATTTGCGATTTGCGGATAAAGTAGAAGGTAAAAGGCGAACCAACTGGCCCTTGAATGAACAATGGGGTCGTTTTATTGGACGGAACCGGAAAGAGATTCAATTAACTTCCGAACCGAAACCGTATACCATTGAACGAACATTAAATTGGCTAGGCAGACAAGTTGCCCCTACGTGGAAAATGGCTAAGGAGTTGGATCGATTGAATCAGACAACCTATATCCAGGATATGGTACAGAATGCACGCCTATCAGACCGACACAAAAAGATTTTGGAGCAACAAAGTATGGCAATTGAAAATTTGATTATATGAAATGAGGAATTTTGATGGGAATTGTAAAAGATATTTTATTGCTATTTGGTGGCAGTATGCTTGGTGTTACTGTGATGTGCTTGATGCATGCAAGTGCAGCAGCGGATCGAGCAATGGAAAAGAAAGGAAAGTGACAAGATGAATTTCGGACAAAATTTGTATCAATGGTTTTTAACCAATGCTCAATCTTTAGTCTTACTAGCGATTGTGGTCATTGGTTTGTTTTTAGGATTTAAGCGGGAGTTTTCCAAACTGATTGGTTTTTTGGTGATTGCCTTGATTGCGGTAGGTCTGGTCTTTAATGCTTCTGGTGTGAAAGATGTCTTACTCAATTTGTTTAATCGAATCATCGGTGCTTAAGGGGGACTCACAATGGAACAGATGCGCGTTTATATTGCAAACATCGGGAAATATAACGAAGGTGAGTTGGTGGGGGCGTGGTTTACCCCACCTGTCGATCTTGATGAAGTGAAAGAACGGATTGGATTAAATGATGAATACGAAGAGTACGCGATTCATGATTATGAACTGCCTTTTGAGCTTGATGAGTATACGCCAATTGAAGAGATTAACCGGTTGTGTGGTTTAGCGGAGGAGCTTGAAGGAACTCCGATTGGTGAAGTTGCTTCTGAGATTCAACATGCTTTCTTCAATTCTTTTGAAGAAATGGTGGAGCATATGAATGATATCATCTATTATCCCGATTGTAATGACATGAGTGATGTAGCGTATTACTTGATTGTAGAAGCTGGTGATTTTGGCGAAGTACCAGAAAACTTGAAGATGTATATTGATTTTGATGCGTGTGGTAGAGACTTGGAGATTGGAGGGAACTATTTGGTTACGAGTCGTGGGATTTTTGAATATATTACCTAAATGTATTTTTTGCAAGTTAGAAAAAAGACAGATCTTTTATTAGATCTGTCTTTAAGTATATTATTTATGCTACTTCTGGTGTAACTAATTCTGCTAATTTGGCTGCAACTTCTGTCATAGATTCCTCGACAGTGCTTAGGCCATTTCTTGATCCTAGTAATGGACTAACTTCTCTTAAATCTTCAAAAGTAGTTTCATGGACTATAGGAATGAGTAAGTCCCTAGCCAACAAAGCGGAAAGTTCTTTATCTGCTACACCAGCACCATTAATGCGTTTAAGAAATGAAGGAGTAACTAGCACTATACCCACTCGAGATTTCGCCAAACCTCTGTCAATTTCACGAAGAAGTGGAGAGCCGAGAAGAACGTCTTTTTCGCTAAACCATACGGTTACACCTTTTTCTTCTAATAAGTCATGTAATTCTTTGGCTGCAGTTTTACGATCATCCCACGCATGACAAAGAAAAACATCGCGTAAGTCAGGTAGTTTGGCTCTCTCCTCATACTTGTTGCGGATTGGAGTAAGTGTCCGAATTTGAGACGGTGTATATAGGATAGTTGAACCAGGCGATGACCAACGTGCCTTCTTCGTACCTTTGCTACGATTGGAAACAGAATTTGTTGAGCGAGAATAAGTGGGAGAAGAAAAATATGATGGGTAGGAACTAAATCCTCGTGAACCCCCTCCACACGCGGGGCATGCTGCTCTTCCGCTTGCTGTTCGATGCCCATTTACTGGTGCTGTACATCTTACCATTTTGTTACCTCCGAATTGAATTTTTTTAATTAATGTATGAGATATAGCTAGTAAACTGGGCATTCAAAGTGATACTACTTTTGTAATCTGCTTACGATTTAGTTTTTTGAATGTTTTCAAGTCAAAGTAGAATAAATTCTTACTCAAACTAAATCAGTTCATATTAGCAATTTATCTACGAGATTACATTAACATAAATAGTCCCAAAATGCACATTTTTGTCCCAATTTGTGTTATAATGATTCTGAAAGGATGTGATTATTTTGAAGAAGAAAAATGTTCTAAATCTAATCAAGTATCATTCTGAAAAAAATGAACTTCAATTTAGAAATGAATCAATGGAAATTGCAAGATATTTTGATCAGATTGGCGATCATCAATTAGCAGAATACATTATGAGTTTGGTATCAGATGCTAGTACGTTTGTTCCTCAAAATAACTCTTTTGAAAGTTTATTTTTAAAAGAAATAGAGATAAATACGGATCCACTCCCGCTACCAAAAGCAATAGCAGAAGATATAAAGGGAATAATCAATGCAGTGAATCATCGTGTAGGAATAAATAAATTTTTGTTTGAAGGAGCTCCTGGTACTGGAAAAACGGAAACGGTCAAACAAGTTGCAAGACTTTTGCAAAGAAGACTATATGTAGTGGAGTTCAGTGAATTAATCGATAGTAAAATGGGACAAACTGCCAAGAATGTAGCCGCCGTTTTTAACGAAATCAATCGAATGCCTTATCCATCAAATTCGCTAGTATTATTTGATGAAATAGATGCTATTGCCTTAGACAGGGTTAATTCAAATGATTTAAGAGAAATGGGACGCGTAACATCTAGCATTCTAAAAGAACTAGACAAATTGAATGAAGATGTTGTTTTAATTGCTACAACAAATCTATTTGAAAATTTTGACAAAGCTTTAATTCGAAGGTTTGATTCTGTCATAGATTTTAATAGGTATGAAAGAGAAGATTTAATTGAAATTGCAGAGAGTATTCTTAATTCACTACTTAAAAAATTTAAAAGTTCTGGTAGGAACATGAAACTCTTCAAGAAAATACTGGAAAATATGGATGAAATCCCTAATCCAGGTGAACTAAAAAATTTGATCAAAGTTTCTTTGGCTTTTAGTAATCCAAATAATCCATTTGATTACTTAAAAAGATTACTTAAGTCTGCAAAGAAATTATCTGGAGAATTCAATTTGGAAGATTTACAAAAATGGGGATTTACAGTTAGAGAAATAGAATTGCTAACTGGAATTTCCAAAAGTCAAGTCTCACGAGAATTGAAAGGAGAGCAGTATGAATGATATTTTAAATTTGAAAGGTAGCTTTTCACAAAATGCTGGCAAACAGCGTCCAGGAAGTCCAAAGTTACCAAAAAATACAACCATTCGTAGTGATCAAATTGAAGTTTTAATTCAAGACCTATTAGAAATGAAAGAATTCTGGCAAACGGAATTATTTTTAAATGGTTGCCTAGTCAGTGTTTACTATAACAAGATTGCTGCTAAGATTAATCGAATTCAAGGATTTCTTTCCATAGGAAGCAAAATACCAAATTCATCAATTGTTGGCGCAAAATTTTCAGAAGGAAAGCCTAAACATATTATTACGCATTTTGTACCACTCAGTGTTGTTGAAGAAACCATTTCGGTAGCCCAAAAAGTTAAGTTGATTTTAAATGAGGAGTTTAATGGCTCTACAAATGATGAAGAATTTAATGTCCCTAATCGATTCGATGCTATAGATTTTGAATCATATAATATTCCGAAAACCCGATTTCAGAAATATATCGTTGATACAGCATATGTCGAAAAATTTGATGTTGAACGAAGTGAGATAGAAGCAAAGCGAGCTTCTATTGTTACGTTGTATGATACTGGTGAGGATACACAAGTTTTATTAAGTAAATTGGGTATCAAAGTTTTAAATGAACGGATCGTTGATCGTACGACGGTATTACTAGATCCAAATTACTTAGCCATTTTATTACAAAAAGCTCCCTACCTAATTGCCATGGCCACAGAAAATTTATCAGAGTTAGCGCCAAGTGACTTTTATGATTCGTATACTACCTCACAACAAATGATTCCTGATCCAACAAGTGAACCAACTATTGGTGTGATTGATACTTTGTTTGACAATCGAGTCTATTTCGGAAAATGGGTAGATTTTCATAATATGATTGATCCCAATATTCCAACCATTGATGCTGATTATAAACATGGAACTGCGGTTTCTTCAATTATTGTGGATGGACCGACAATTAATCCACAATTGGATGATGGTTGTGGTCGATTCAAAGTTCGTCATTTTGGTGTAGCAACAAATAAGGGATTTAACTCTTTTTCAATTATTCGTGCAATTAAAGAGATTGTTATCAGCAATCCGGACATTCATGTTTGGAATTTATCACTAGGCTCTAATGAGGAAGTAAATGAAAACTTCATTTCTGCTGAAGGTGCGGTATTGGATCAACTTCAGTTTGAACATGATGTTATCTTTGTTATTGCAGGTACAAATAAGCAATCAAATGAAGGAGATAAAAGAATAGGTGCACCAGCAGATTCAATTAACTCTGTGATTGTGAATTCAGTAGGTGCAAATAATAATTCTGCACCCTATTCAAGAAGAGGAATCGTGCTATCTTTTTTCACCAAACCTGATGTTAGTTATTTTGGAGGAACTACAGATGAATTTATGTTAGTCTGTGAACCGTTGGGACAAGCAAAGGTTGCTGGAACATCTTATGCAGCTCCGTGGATTGCGAGAAAACTATCTTATCTAATTGATATTATCGGTTTAAACAAAGAAATAGCGAAGGCGTTGCTAATTGATTCTGCGATTGGCTGGAATAACAATAATGACTTAAATGAGTTATCTTTAAAAGGACATGGGGTTGTTCCAACTAGGATTGAGAATATTATTCATTCAATGGATGATGAAATCAAATTTGTGGTTTCCGGTGTATCTGAAAAGTATGATACGTATAATTATAATTTCCCAGTACCTATATACCAGGGTAAACATCCCTATGTAGCAAAGGCTACATTCTGTTACTTTCCAAAATGTTCCAGAAATCAGGGTGTAGATTATACGAACACTGAATTAGATTTATACTTTGGACGGTTTAACGATAAAGGAAAATTTGTTCCATTAAATAAGAATAATCAAAGTCTGGATGAGGAAGTACATTTCGTTTACGAGGAAGATGCAAGGAAGTTATTCAGAAAATGGGATAATGTCAAACACATTGGAGAAGTTTTGACTAATAGGACAAAAGGAAAAAAAGTATACAAAAATCCAATGTGGGGAATGAGTATTAAGACAAAAGAAAGATTAAATCCTCGTGATGGAGAAGGTATTCGTTTTGGAGTAGTTGTTACTTTAAAAGAAATTACCGGTGTAAATCGAATTGAAGACTTTATTCAGCAATGTAGCCTAAGAGGGTGGATCGTCAATCGAGTAAATGTAGAAAACCAAATTGACATTTATCAAACTGCTGAAGAAGATATTCATTTTGATGTGTAAATCATATTATAAAAAAGCCTAGAAATAGGCTTTTTTAATTGGAGTGAATCTAATGAAGAAAATAAAAAGCTACACCAGTATTTGGGCAGTTGAAAAAGTCATTTACGCAATCAATGACTTTCAACTGCCTTTTCCTGTGACCTTTAACCAAATGGCTTGGTTTGTTCTATCCCTGCTATTTGTCATTGTATTTGCCCATGTGCCTCCGCTATCTATGATAGAGGGAGCTTTTTTAAAATACTTGGGCATACCGGTGGCGGTTACATGGTTTATGTCGCAAAAGACCTTTGACGGAAAGAAACCATTAGGATTTTTACGATCCTTTATTAGTTATCACTTGCGGTTTAAGGTCACTTTTGCAGGAAAGAAAGTCAAAGAACAGAAGAAACGATGGGATGACCCCATTACTCTTGTAAGGAGTGTGAACTATGTATCCGATTAAGTATATTGAGAATAATCTTGTCTTTAATCAAGAGGGAGAGTGTTTTGCCTACTATGAATTAGTGCCTTACAATTACTCCTTTTTATCACCTGAACAGAAATATCAAGTACATGATAACTTTCGCCAATTGATTGCGCAAAATCGTGAAGGCAAGATCCATGCCTTACAAATTGCCACAGAAAGTAGTATTCGCGCCACGCAAGAGCGATCAAAAAAGGAAATTACCGGTAGACTCAAAGAAGTAGCGAAACAACGAATTGATTTACAGACAGATGCATTAGTATCCATGATTGGCGATAGTCAGATTGATTATCGCTTTTTTATTGGTTTCAAACTGATTGCGACAGATGAAGAGGTCAATCTAAAGAGTCTCAAGAAATCTTTCTTTTCTGGGCTTCAAGAATTTGTCTATGGGGTAAATTATCATTTGATGGGCGATTTTGTTTCGTTATCTAATGAAGAAGTTCGCCGGTATACTAAGCTTGAAAAACTAATGGAAAGTAAAATGGCTCGGAGATTTAAAGTTAGGCGTGTCACACCCAGTGATCTGACGTATTTGATTGAACATATTTATGGTGAAAAAGGTACACCGTTTGAAGAATATGAATTTCAGCTACCAAAGAAAAAGTTAAAATCAGAAACTTTGGTGAAGCGTTATGACCTGCTACGTCCCAGTCGTTGTTTGGTTGAAGAAAAGTCGCGTTACTTACGCATGGAACACGAGAATCATGAGTCCTATGTAGCTTATCTAACAATCAACACGATTGTCGGAGAGATGGAGTTTCCTTCCTCAGAACTTTTCTATTACCAGCAACAACAATTTACATTCCCAATCGACACGAGTATGAATGTGGAAATTGTTACGAACAAAAAGGCACTTGCCACCGTTCGCAATAAGAAGAAGGAACTGAAAGATTTAGACAACCACGCTTACCAATCTGATAATGAAACGAATGCCAATTTTTTAGATGCGTTGGATTCCGTGGATGAATTGGAAACCACCTTGGATCAGTCGAAAGAATCCATGTACAAACTGAGCTATGTGGTTCGGGTAAGTGCGGAATCAGTGGATGAATTAAAACGCCGTTGTGATGAAGTGTTCGATTTTTATGATGATACCAATGTGAAATTAGTCCGTCCTTTTGGGGATATGATGGGCTTACATGAAGAATTTTTGCCTTCTAGTAAGCGATACATGAACGACTATATCCAGTATGTAACGTCTGACTTTCTCGCTGGACTTGGTTTTGGAGCTACCCAAATGTTAGGAGAATTAGAAGGCATTTACTTTGGCTACAACGTGGATATGGGGCGTAATGTTTACCTGAAACCGGCCTTGGCCTCACAAGGGGTAAAAGGCTCAGTTACCAATGCGCTAGCAGCGGCATTCCTCGGTTCACTCGGTGGCGGAAAATCCTTTAGCAACAATCTCTTGGTCTACTATGCTGTTTTATTCGGTGGGCAAGCTGTGATTGTTGATCCAAAAGGCGAACGCGGTGGCTGGAAAGAAACCTTGCCAGAAATTGCGGATGAAATCAATATCCTCAACTTGACGAGTAAACCAGAAAACCAAGGGTTACTTGATCCTTATGTGATTATGAAGAAAAAGAAAGACTCGGAATGATATGCTACCCCTATCTAGGACAAAGAAATAATTAACGTCCTAGATAGGGGTATTTCGTATGTCTAAAAGAAAAATGAAACTAAGCGTTGAAGAGCGAATACAGATAGTTGAGAATTATCTCAATGGTCAAAGCAGTATCAATAAAACAGCTCAAGAAGCAGGTGTGAACTGGAGTACAATAAAAAGATGGATAGCCATTTATGAAAATGAAGGACCTACAGGATTATTACCAACCAAAAAGAATCGTCACTACTCAAAAGAACGAAAAGTCGAAGCCGTTCTATACTATCTGGATGGATTTGAAGGATTGGAGGCAGTCGCAAAAAAATATGGTTTACGGAACAAGGTACAGCTCCAAGACTGGATAAAGATATATAATACTCATGGAACCTTTAAATCAGAAAGTGGTGGAAGTAAAGTGAGTCAGACAAAAAAGTTCAGTTTAGAAGAGCGTATAGCGATTGTATTGTACTGTATTGCCAACAACTACGATTACAGTGGCACAGCTGTAAAGTACCAAGTGACCTATCAGAACATTTATAACTGGGTCAAGCGTTACGAGAAATTGGGAGAAGCAGGACTCGAAGATCGTCGTGGTCACCGCAAAGCAAACCAAGAAAGTCGAACACCTGAAGAAGAAGCAAAAATTAGAATTGCGCAGTTGGAAGAAAAGGTAAAATACCAACAGATGGAGATTGACCTGTTAAAAAAAGTAAAGGAATTAGAAAGAAGGGATTGGCAAAAGAAGTAAAAAATTGGCACGCTTATGAAGCAATCAAGGAACTACATGAAGAAAAACTTTATCCTGTTCAGCCCATGTGCAAGATATTGAATGTTAGCCGGTCGGCTTACAATCGTTGGGTGAAACATCCCTATAGCCCACGGAGGATGGCGAACAACGAACTTGCCAAAACAGTCAGAGCAATCCATGATGAACACCCGGACATGGGCTATCGCCGGATCAAAGACGAACTAAAACGGACGCACGATCAAAACGTGAACGATAAGCGCGTCTTACGTATCTGTCGTGAAGAAAAAATTCAATCCTCAATCAAACATCCGGCAAATAGTATTACTAAAAGAGGTCTTCATCCATATTACTTAGCGGAGAATATCCTGAATCTTGATTTTTCTGCCACAGCACCAAATACAAAGTGGGTCACCGATATTACAGAGTTCAAGTACTACATTGGTCTCGAGGTGCATAAGGTCTACTTGAGTGCCATCCTAGATTTATATGATCGACGTATCGTTGCTTACGTCATCAGCGAGAGGAACGATCTACCACTGGTACTGGATACCTTTGATAAGGCACGATCGGCAGAACCTGATGCACAGCCAATTTTCCACAGTGATCGTGGATTTCAATATATCAATAAAAAATGTACGAAAGAATTAGTGATGCACAAATGATTCAAAGTATGTCTCGAGTTGGAAAATGTATCGATAACGGTCCTATGGAAGGCTTCTGGGGCATTCTAAAGCGTGAAAACTATTATGGTCGTAAGTTTACAAAGAAACAAAACTTGACCGACATGATAACTGATTTTATTGACTACTATAATAATGGTCGTTACCAAAGAAAACTACATGTCCTCACACCGATGGAATATCACGAGCAATATTTCCAAGCAGCCTAAGATACCGTGTGGTTGTAGCGGGGAAAGTACCTTCTTCCCCGCTACAACCACATGGCCAGTCAAGCGTAGCGCGACAGTTGCTTATAAAATAAATCAAAAAAACTACCCCAAAACTCAGGGTAGTTCGATGAAAAAATCTTATAATATTTCATTGTCCTATTGACGGGGTGCACACCATTTTGAAACAAGCAAAGCTTCCAATCAATCGTACCTTAGACAATTATGAATGGCATGAGCATATTTGTTTACCAAATGTGACAACAAAATAAGAATTATTGAGTTTATCCTTTATTCGTCAAAAAGAAAATGCAGTGTTTGTTGGTACCCCTGGAACTGGAAAGACGCATCTGGCTTGTGCATTGGGGCAACTAGCCACCCAATCAGGGATAGAAACTCGATTCTGGCGCGTATCTGAACTTGTTGGAGAATTGGAACGGCAATGGAAAAATAACACCTTGGAAGTATTTAAGCATCGATTTGACAAAGTAAAATTAGTGATTCTTGATGAAATGGGGTATGTCCCTTTTACTAAGGAAGGAGCTGAGCTGCTTTTCCAATTAATCAGTGATTGGTACGAGACAAAAAGCGTCATTTTAACTAGCAATTTAGAGTTCAGCCAATGGAATAAGATTTTCATTGATCCTCGATTAACAGCGGCATTGGTGGATCGTCTGATTCATCATGCACATATCCTAAGCTTCACCGGTGAGAGCTTCCGATTAAAAAATGCTCTATCAAAATCAAACTAATCAAAGAATTATTTCAGGATGCAGCGTTATGTAGTTTTTCTCTGCAATTTTATGTATAAAAGCCTTGCAAAATACAGTAACGATATAACCATTTCAAAAGTAGCTATGATCATTTCTTATTTTATCTTATTCATTTTGATTGGACAGACTAGAAATAAGAGGTGAGGAAGCTAACGTGAGTATTTTCATTCTGGAAGATCAATATCTGCAAAGACGTTTCCTTTTTCAAACGATCACGGAGCTTTTACGAAAGAATCAGGTCGAAATAGACAATATTTTTTCATTTGGAACAGGAGAAGAACTACTATCTAAATCACAGAAGTTTTCTGGTATTAATCTTTTTCTCTTAGATATTGAGATAAGAGGGGATAAAATCGCTGGTCTTGAAATTGCTAAAACAATAAGAGAAAAAGACAGCGAAAGCATCATAGTTTTCGTAACGAGTCATAGTGAACTGGCGCTGCTATCATATGAATACATGGTATCTGCGCTTACTTTTTTAGATAAAAGTGTCCCTGTAGAGGCACTTACTAGTAAATTAGATGACATAATATCAACGTACTTACAGTTACAACAAAAGCACATTACAGAGGAAATGTATTTTTTTAAAAATCAAAATGTGGAAATAAAAATTCCGCTAAATAGTATTTTGTATTTTTCAACGTTATATGATCATAAAATTGAGATGATAGTTTTCAATCAATTGAAGGAGTTTTATTGTAGTTTAGTAGAAATAGAAGTCAGTCATGAAAAGTTTGTTCGTATCCATCAATCATATCTGATAAATACTGATAATGTAGAATGTATAAAAAAAAGGGAAAAACTGGCGGTAATGAAAAACGGTGACTCTTTACCTATTTCACGACGTTTTTACAAAAAAGTCCTCTTAGCATTCGAAGAAGAACATTAGTTTCCTGAATAGGAGATGAGTTTTAATGGGGTTATTTACAGACTTTATTCTAAAAAGAATTTATGATATTGATGATAATACTCCTAATGAAATAAAAGAGTGGACAAAATACTATTCTTCTTCGAAGACCTCAGCTGGGATTTTCTTTGTGGTATTGTGTATCTTCCCGTTGGCTCGTCGCACCAACCATTGTTCTCCTTGGCGATTCCAACTGTCGATATTTGTATATACACGATTGTCAGAGAAGTTCTTTTTGATAAAGCCAATGACATTTTCAACACGGCCTTTTGATTCAGGGTCAGAACCACGGCAGGCGTGGACTTTGAAACGTCGGCTTTGTCGATAGGATTCAAACTCGGTGGTAAGAATCAGGTCGCCATAGTTTTCGTCAACGAAGATTGTTCTATCTTGATCGTAAACGATGGTTCTTGGCATACCACTGAAATAGTGGAACGCATTTTCGTGGGCGTTATAGGGACTGTCCCACCATTCCATGTACTTGTACCGCGAATGGGAGAGAACAAAGGCGACGCAGTATATCGTCTTAGTAGCGCCATTAATTCTCACTTTGATTTGGCCAAAGTCAATTTGGGCCTGTTCACCCATATCGAGATCTTCAACGGACATATAATCCCGTTCCTGCTTAACCTTTGGAATATCGTAATCTTCTCGAAGTTGCTTCACGTATCGACGAAGAGTACTTTCTGATATACCAAGATAGCCACGCTCTTCAAGCCAGTCATGAATTTGCGCGGCTTTCATAGCCGGGTGCTTTCGAAGCCACTTAAGTATTTGGTCTTTATGGGTATCCAACTTTTGTTTCCGCTGCTTAGTTGACGCAAGGAAAATATGGAACTCCTCGCCATTCATATCAACGTACTTTTAAACGGTGTTCCTTGAAACACCAAGCATTTTGGCAATATCTCGTTGGCTGTAGTTATCCTCCTTTAGTTGTTTAATTTTTGTGTATACGTCCATTTTCTTTTCCACCTTATTCCTCCAATTACGAATAGATGTTACCTATTGTACAGGAGTTATTCGTCTTTTTTCGACGAGGTGGCTCATTCTTATTGAGCTTTTTTGGCTCATTTTTATTGACCGAAATTGGCTCACTTTAGTTTAGCAGTTACACTTTGGGCCGCATGAGCGATCTTGGGTATTCCATGATGTTTGGCGAAGTTGAAAATAATACAGAAAAGGGAGTAGAGTTCTCAATTGACAATTTAGTTAAATTAAGTTAAATTCAATTTAACTAAGTTGATTGGAGAGGATATGTATGGAAACAGTAGCTAGAAAAATAGGCAATTCTGTAGGCGCCATTTTTCCAAAAGATATATCTCCACAAGTAGGAGAAACATTCACAATTTTAAAAGTGGGAGAAGCCTACATACTGAAGCCTAAAAAAGAAGATATTTTTAAAAATACAGCTGATTGGGTAGATTTCAGAAGTTCTATTACACAAGACGATGCTGAGTGGGATACAATGAAATCTGAGGGTGAGGAAAACTAGATGGTTTTTCCAAAACAAAAAGATATTATTTGGATTGATTTTGATCCTTCAAAAGGCAAAGAAATAAAAAAAAGAAGACCTGCATTAGTAATCAGTAGAGATGAATTTAATAAAAATACAGGTTTTTGTTTAGTCTGTCCTATAACTTCAACAAAAAGAAATTTCGCGACATACATTGACATAAAAGACCCACAAAAGATTGCAGGCGAGATAGTTACTCATCAATTGCGTTCTGTTGATTACACGACAAGAAATATAGAGACAATTGAACAATGTGACCTGTTAACTTGGATTGAAGTAGTGGAAGTCATAGGGATGTTTATTTAAGCAAATTGAAAATGATTATGAAAAATAACCAAATTTTTAATTGGTTATTTTTTTATGCTTATTGTTACTAACAATTTTATGAATCGGCCGGAATCATTCATTTTAAGGCATTCAGACTATTTTTTTGATGACATTGTATTCGTCGCAACCTTTGATAGGTTAGTTGAACTAGATTGATACGGAAAGCTATTACTAAAATACTACTATTATTTACAAATAAAAAATTTCTATCACCTACTACTAATCATACGGTTAAGCGTATTCTCAAACATTGATAGGGGATAGTAAGTGGAATAAACCATTTACAAAGGGATTAAATTATGATTATAATATTAAAATAAAATTAAGAAAATAAAAAATTGGAGGCGTTTTGATGATTGAATTTAAGAATGTAGATAAATATTACGGAAAATTTCATGCACTAAAGAATATTAATTTAGCGATTGCAGATGGTGAGGTGGTGGTTATCATTGGGCCATCCGGTTCTGGTAAAAGTACAATGCTTCGTACTATCAATGGCTTAGAAACCATTACGACAGGAGAATTATTAATTAACGGTACCAATATTCGCAGTAAAGAAACCAAACTAACAGAAATCCGGAAAAATATTGGGATGGTTTTTCAACATTTTAATTTATATCCCAATAAAACAGTCATTGAAAATATTACTTTAGCTCCATTAAAAGTATTAAAACAATCAGAAACTGAAGCAAATGCAACTGCAGAAAAGTTATTAAAACGCGTAGGAATGTGGGATAAAAAAGATTCTTATCCTTCTATGTTATCAGGTGGACAACAGCAACGAGTGGCCATCGCACGAGGTCTAGCTATGAAACCTGAAGTATTATTGTTTGATGAACCGACCTCTGCATTAGACCCAGAAATGATTGGTGATGTTCTCGATGTCATGAAAAAATTAGCCAAAGAAGGAATGTCGATGATTGTCGTGACGCACGAAATGGGCTTTGCACGTGAGGTTGCTGACCGGATTATTTTTATGGCTGATGGAGAAGTTCTTGAAGACAGTCACGATGTGAAAGGCTTTTTTGCTAATCCAAGAGAAGAAAGAGCACAACAATTCATTAGTAAGGTAATCAATCACTAGGAGGGGGAGTTTCGATGAAAAAAATATATACACTGTTGTTCCTCTTACTAGCACTCACTACTTTAGGAGCCTGTAAAAATGCCAGTGCTGCTTCGCAAAATATTTTAGAAACAGCTAAGGAAAGTAAGCAAATTGTATGGGGAGTAAAAAACGATACCAAACTTTTTGGTTTGATGGATATTTCATCGAGAGAGGTAAAAGGCTTTGACATAGATATTGCCAAAGCGATTACTGAAGAAATTTTGGGTCGTGACGGCAATGCCGTTTTTGTTGAAGTTACTTCAAAAACACGGATTCCACTCCTGAAGAATGGGAATATCGATGCTATTATTGCTACTATGACCATTACAGATGAACGAAAAAAACAAGTCGATTTTTCTAATGTCTATTTTGATGCTGGACAATCCTTGTTAGTAGCAAAGGGAAGCGCGATTACTAGCGTGAAAGATTTGACTTCTGCAAACACCGTACTAGTTGTGAAGGGATCTACTTCTGCCGAAAATATTCGTAAAGCTGCACCAGATGCCAAAGTCTTAGAAATGGAAAATTATTCTGAAGCATTTACTGCTTTACAGGCGGGGCAAGGAGATGCCGTTTCAACGGACAATGCCATTTTGTTAGGAATGGCCAGTGAAAATGATCACTATCAATTAGTTGGGGGAACGTTTACTAATGAACCGTATGGTATTGCCATTAATAAGGGACAAAAAGATTTTTTAGATGCAGTGAACAAAGCATTATCGGACCTACATGCGAATGGAACATACGACAAGATTTATGATAAATGGTTCCCTAATGATGACAGTGGGAAAGCGGAATAAGGGGGAAATGAAATGATTGAGTTATTTCAAACCAATGCATCATTGTTTATTGACGGTTTCAAATATACAATTCTTGCCAGCTTCATCGCATTGATTGCAAGTCTAATCATTGGAACATTGATGGCAATTTTACAATTATCAACAAATAACGTGATACGACGATTGGCAAAAGCGTATGTTGAATTTTTTAGAAATGTACCTTTATTAATTATTGTAATGATTTTTTATGTTGTGATTCCACTTTATTTTATTCCATTCGATGGTTTTCAAGCGGGAACGATTGGCTTGACAATTTATACGTCAGCCTTTATCGCAGAAACGGTACGTTCGGGAATCCAAACTGTTCATAAGGGACAAATGGAAGCGGGGTTATCTTCTGGATTTACCTATTGGCAGACAATGCGCTATATTGTGTTGCCACAAGCATTTAAAATTGTGATACCTCCACTTGGAGGACAATTCATCAATTTGATTAAAAACTCATCCATTCTAGCAATGGTTGCCGGTTTAGATATTATGTATCAGGGAGATTTAATTGCTAGTACAACATTTAATACATTTGACACCTATATTATTGTTGGGATTTTTTATCTTATTTTGACGTTACCATTGTCTTATTATATGAGTTATTTAGAAAAGAAATGGGCATTGCGTTCATAGGAGGGTGAGACAGAATGAATTTTTTTGATGCTTTTTCATTTATTAATTTACGTTTTTTATTTGATGGATTACTCGTGACAATTGAAGTCTCGATTGTCTCCATTATCTTAAGCTTCTTGTTTGGAGCCATTATGGGGACTATTCGTTTTTCAGCTATTCCATTCGTTTCACGAATTGTAGGCTTGGTGGTGGATATTATTCGCAATTTACCGTTGCTCTTAATCATCTTCTTTACCTATTTTGCCTTGCCGCAAATTGGGATCAAATTTGATATTTTTTGGTCAGCAGTTATCGCTTTGACTATTTTTGAATCGGCGATGCTTTCCGAAATTTTCCGAGCAGGGTTGAATGCTGTTCCCAAAGGTCAAATGGAGGCGGGCCTATCGACAGGTTTGACATATCTTCAAGTGATGTTTTCGATTATGATTCCACAAGCTTTTCGTTCAATGATCCCAGCTATCGTAAGTCAACTAATTTCTTTGGTAAAGGACACGTCGCTAGCGGTGATTATTTCACTGCCAGAATTTACCCATAATGCGAAAATTATTTATGGACAAAATTCCAATTATGTCATTCCCATGTACTTTGCATTAACCTTGGGCTACTTTGTTATCTGTTATTTATTGTCCTTATTATCAAAATATTTTGAAACCAAGCGTTATTCTTATTAAGTGAGAAGTGCTGACTCGTATAAGCGCTACTTTTATTGCTACTAAAAAAATGAAAAATGGTCAGTTAACGGCAACGACTGTTAACTGACCATTTTTTAGAATAACTCTTTTTTTTCTTCTTTCTTAGCATCTTGAATCCCATGCTTCACGCCTAAGCGAATGATACCATATAAAACTATTGCACCAATCAGGTAATAAATAAATCCAAAACCAAAACTCATCATCATGTGGGGAACACTTCCTTTGTCGATTGAACTTGCTAAATTTTTTAACTACGAAATGAAACGAAAAACGAATGCAATAGAATCCCGATTGTGAGACTAAGTAAAAATAGGCAACTAGAGAAACCGTATTTTTTCATTGTCAAATTCACTTCCTTAGAGACTGTGATAAAGCTTTAAGCCGTTTCTCAAAGATAGGGTAAAGGTGGCAACTACAGTGAGGAGCATCGGTACTGTGGTAAATAAGGAACGATTGATTTCGTTAGTTGACATACTGTATTCAGTGCCTGTAGCAGGAAAAAAAAGATAAGCTAACGTATTCCATAGAGACTGAAAGGAAACAAGAAACGTAATAAATGAAATTATCGCAAGTAACAACCAGAAAATAACGAAAAAATTTGTTTTTTTCATCACATTACCTCCTCTTTGCTTCATCTTTATTATACCCTATAGGAGAAACTACGTCACTTTTTAGAAGTGGAAGACAGGAATCGAACCTGTACCGCAACGTTTGGAAATAATTGTAACAAAAATGATTTGTTGCAATCATTCGTATGGAAACACCGAGTTCATCCACAAAACAATCCTACCAAGTAATGATTCGTTCAAGCTTAAAAAAGAAAAGAAAAATTGCTTATTTTTTCAAATCCATTCCTAAGTAATGATAAATTTTCATCGCTTTGTACTCATTGAGGTATTCTAAACGGAAGTAGAAAATATGCTCTTTCTTGTCAATGCATTTATAACTAGGAATTTTAAAATAGGTAATTTGTCGTTTGTCCATTAGGTGTAATAATTCATCCTGGAGAGCAAAAAAGGGGATTTCGGTTACAACGTAATTCGTAAAATCTTTTGTAAATCGTTCGGCATTTTCGGTGAAATAATCAAATGATAACGATCGATTGGTTAAACTCATGTTAAATCACTCCATTTTGAATCGGTTAAAAAAGCTACATATTTTATTGTACTCAGTTCAATCACTTCAATTTTTTGAGAAATTGCTCTAAGAAACAGACTATTTTCTTCTGACAAATTGCAAGTACAAGTTAGCCACCTAGCGAAATAAAGCATGTTATTGATAAAGCTTCGTGCTGATTGACATTGAGCGTGGTGTGTTAGTCTGAACTGGA
>NZ_JBHUMO010000009.1:0-28476 GCF_042685105.1 Enterococcus camelliae
ACACATTGATTTCTCAATATGCTGACTGTACGTTTTCGGAACTTGGTTCCGACGAGCGCTTACCCACAACTAAAGTCACGGGTGTGCGCGCTCGGTTCAATCAAGTAAAAGACATTATCGATACGATGAAAGAAGATGCAAAAATCGATATCCCAGTCTTAAAAGTAGATGGAGGAGCAGCCAATAATGGTTACCTAATGCAGTTCCAATCCGATATTTTGGATATTCCGATTCAACGGGCACAAAATCTTGAAACAACCGCTTTGGGCGCAGCATTTTTAGCGGGTCTAGCAGTGGGGTATTGGAAAGATACCGATGAAATCCGAGAATTCTACGAAGCAGGAAAATTATTTGAACCAGAAATGACCGCAGACAGAAGAGCGCATTTATACAAAGGCTGGCAGAGTGCAGTTGCAGCGACACGGACCTTCAAACCAAGTAACGAGGAGTGATAAGAATGACTTTTTCCATACATGACCGCAAAAAAATGTTGCAGCAATTACAAGAAACAGAATTAGATGTCCTAATTATTGGTGGCGGGATTACCGGGGCAGGGCTAGCAGTTCAGACCGCTGCCGCTAAAATGAAGACGGGCTTACTTGAAATGCAAGACTTTGCAGAAGGCACATCCTCTCGTTCGACAAAGCTCGTTCATGGCGGAATTCGTTACTTAAAAACATTTGATGTGGAAGTAGTGGCAGACACGGTCGGTGAGCGGGCCGTTATACAAGGGATTGCACCGCATATTCCAAAACCAGATCCAATGATTTTGCCTATTTATGACGATGAAGGGGCAACCACGTTTAACATGTTTTCAGTCAAAGTTGCGATGGACCTTTACGATCGACTAGCGAATGTCCAAGACACAGAGTATGCCAACTACCTATTAACTGCCTCCGAGGTATTGGAACGGGAACCACTGATTAAAAAAGAAGGGTTACAAGGTGCTGGCGTGTATTTGGATTACCGCAATAATGATTCTCGATTGGTCATTGACAATATGAAACGCGCGGTGGCAGATGGCGCTTTAGCTGTTAGCAAAATCAAAGTGACCGGCTTTTTATTTGAAGGGTCTCAAATTGTCGGCGTCAAAGCTCGGGATGAGTTATCAGGCGAGATGATTGAAATTCATGCCAAATATGTCGTGAATACAAGTGGTGCGTGGGCAGATAAAATTCGCAATTTAAACTTTAAACGGGCCATTATCCCACATATGCGTCCAACAAAAGGCGTGCATTTAGTCGTCGATGCCAAACGACTACCTGTGCCCCAACCCACTTATTTTGATACTGGAAAGCAAGATGGCCGGATGGTCTTTGCGATTCCAAGAGAAAAGAAAACCTATTTTGGAACGACTGATACCGACTATCAAGGGGATTATGAGCACCCCGAAGTAACCCAAAAAGACGTAGATTACCTACTGGATGTGATTAATTATCGTTATCCTGAAGCAAAGATTACCTTAGATGATATTGAAGCAAGCTGGGCAGGTATTCGGCCATTATTAAGCAATAATTCAGGTTCTGATTACAATGGAGGGGACAATGGCGCCATCTCAGATCGTAGCTTCCAACGTGTGCTCGATGTCGTTGAAGAATACAAGCGTCAAGAAATAACAAAAGGTGAAGTCGAACGAGTTTTAAATAATCTCGAAATGAGCCGCGAAGAAAAACACAGTTCTCCATCTTCGATATCCCGAGGTAGCTCACTCGAACGTGAAAAAGATGGCCTCATCAGCTTATCAGGAGGGAAAATCACCGACTATCGTAAGATGGCAGAAGGTGCCTTTAATTTATTACAAAAGCTCTTGAAAGAAGAACATCATCAAGAATTTACAGGAATTGACTCGAAGCATTACCCTATTTCAGGCGGGGACTTTGACCCGACAAAAGTCAAAGAAACCGTGGCAGAACTAGCAGAGATTGGTCAAGCAAAAGGCCTCTCAGCAGAAGATGCTACTTATATTGCTGATTTTTATGGCACCAATGCCACAATTATTTTTGATGCTATTGATACAATTGAACCCTTCGCAGGACTGTCATTGGCGGAATCGATTCGCCTATGGTATGCCTTGGAAGAGGAAATGACCTTAACGCCTGATGACTATATCGTACGGCGGACCAATCATTTATTATTCCAAAGAGAATCATTGGATGACATTCTTGCGGGGGTTGTCAATGGGATGGCGCAGTATTATGGTTGGTCAACAGAAGAGACCGAACAACACAACCAAGCGTTACAAGTAGTAATCGATGAGTCCGACTTAAAAAAATTAAAGGATAGAGGCAGATAAGATGACAGGAGAAAATGCGCAAATATTTAGTGAATTCATTGGAACAATGATTTTAATTCTATTAGGTGACGGGGTGTGTGCCGCGGTAAATTTAAATAAAAGTAAAGCACAAGGTTCGGGTTGGATTGTGATTGCCTTTGGTTGGGCCATGGCAGTTACGATGGCTGTCTTTATCGCTGGTTTTATGGGGCCGGCGCACTTGAATCCAGCAGTAACCTTAGCAATGGCGATGACGGGTGCAATTTCTTGGACTTTGTTTGTCCCTTTCGTCCTTGCACAATTACTGGGTGCGATAGTCGGAGCTGTCTTAGTGTGGCTAGCTTACTTGCCTCATTGGGCTGAAACCAAAGATCAAGGAGCCATTTTAGGCACGTTTGCTACAGGGCCAGCCATTCGCAATTACCCAGCCAATGTGGTCACTGAGACCATCGGGACCTTTGTGCTAGTCCTCGTGTTATTCGCCTTTGGTAAGACTGATTTTGCAGGGGGCACAAATGTCTTTGCAGTGGGCGCCTTGATTTTAGCAGCTGGTCTATCACTAGGAGGACCTACTGGCTATGCCATTAACCCAGCTCGTGACCTTGGTCCCCGGATTGCCCATCAAGTACTACCTATCTCAACGAAAGGAACCTCTGATTGGGCGTATTCTTGGGTACCAATCGCCGGTCCAATGATTGGGGCCGTGCTTGCAGTACTTGTCTTTCATATCATGGTGTAAGCATAGCTGTTCGAAGAGAGTGAAGCCTCACTCTCTTTTTTAGTTGAATCAAATCATTTACAGAAAAAAAGCTTCTGTGTTATCGTTAAATCAACAAGGGAGGTTTTTCGTATGACCGAAACAGAATTTTATTTGCTTGATGGTTACAAATTACCAAAAGTAGGTTTTGGAACCTATACTTTAAATGGTGCCACTGGGGTCAGAACAATTGAACAGGCAATCGTGAATGGCTATCGTTTGATTGACAGTGCGTTTAACTATGAAAATGAAGGGGCAGTTGGACAAGCCATTCGCAATAGTAGTGTTCCCCGTGATCAGATAACCGTAACGTCGAAACTACCTGGGCGTCACCATCACTACCAAGAAGCCTTGGACACGATTCAAGAGTCTATTTTACGAACCGGGTTGGATTATTTGGATTTGTATTTGATTCATTGGCCGAACCCCAAAGAAGATTTGTATGTAGAAGCGTGGCAAGCATTGATTGATGCCAAGAAATGGGGCTGGATTCGCTCGATTGGTGTCTGCAATTTTTTGCCTGACCATATTAAACGATTGGAAAAAGAAACCGGTGAATTACCAGTGGTCAATCAAATTGAGTTGCATCCGTTCTTTAATCAAGCCGAGCAACGCGCATTCGATGCATCCAAAGGAATTATTACGGAAGCATGGAGTCCTTTAGGCCGTGCCAGTGCAGTGTTAAAAAATGAAGTCATTGGAAAAATTGCCGAACAGCATGCTAAAACCATTCCACAAGTGATTTTACGATGGCAAGTGCAAAGCAATGTATTGCCCATTCCAAAAGCCAGTCATGCAAAAAGACAAGAACAAAACCTAGCCGTTTTTGACTTTGTGCTTTCAAAAGAAGAAATGGCAATTATCGATGGTTTGACCCAAGCAGATGGCCGAATTCAAAATCAAGATCCGGCTGTTTACCAAGAATTTTAATGAGCAAAAAAACAACCCGTTGTCCTCAAGTATGAGCGCAACGGGTTGTTTGGTTCGAGGACCTTATTGTTTGGTTCTCCAAGCTGCTAAACCATACAAAATAAGAAACCAAATGGGCATAATGTACAACGCTTGGCGAGTTTCTTTTTGCAAAAAGAGCACGAAAACGATAAAGAATAGGAATGCAAAAATGACGACTGTCGAAAGAGGATAGAAGGGCATTGCAAAATGCGAGTGACTCTTTTTTTGCTTCCGATAGCGAGAATGAGCCAAAACAATCATAAACCAAATGAAAAGAAAGCAAATGGTCGAAAGACTTGTGACCAAAGTAAACACACCAGCGGGCATAATCATATTCAAAAGAATGGCTAGGACAATGACGGCACTGGAGAAATAAATGGCTTGCGCAGGAACCAAATGTCGCGTTAACTGGCTATAGCGTTTAGGTGCATTGCCTTCCCGTGATAGGGAGTGCACCATGCGCCCGGTTGAGTAGATGGCTGAGTTGCAAGCGGACATGGCGGAACTTAAAACAACCAAATTAACAATCGTTGCCGCAGAAGCAATACCAATTTCAGAAAAAACCTCTACAAAAGGACTTTGACCACTAGTTAAAGAATTCCATGGATAAATCGACATAATAATTGCTAAGGCACCAATATAGAAAAGAATAATCCGAATGGGAATACTATTAATAGCTTTAGGAATCACCGTATCAGGATCTTTCGTTTCCCCCGCGACCAAACCAACGAGTTCAATTCCAACGAAGGCAAAAGTTGCCATTTGAAAAGATTTCAAAAAGCCATTCAGACCAGTTGGGAAAAATCCGCCGTGTGTCCAAATATTGGAAAACTGGACAGGACCTTGATCTGTTTGAAAATGAGTGAAAATTAACACCAACCCAACGGCAATCAAGCCGACAATGGCGATGATTTTTATCAGAGCAAACCAAAATTCCAACTCGCCAAAAATTCTAACAGCAATTAAATTCAAACCAACTAAGAGACACAAAATGAAAATTTCTGGTAACCAAGCCGGTAACTGCGGCAACCAATAACGAATATAGGTGCCGGTAGCAGTCAAGTCAGCCATGGCGATGGAAACCCAACAAAACCAATAGGTCCAGCCAGTGACAAATGCTGCTTTGGGGCCAAGATATTTCGCAATAAAGTCTATGAAGGAATGCTTTGAAGTATCCGATAGCAATAATTCACCCAAAGCCCGCATAATAAAAAAACAAACCGTGCCAACAATTGTATAGGCGAGTAAAATAGAAGGGCCAGCTAGTTGAATCGATGTACCAGATCCTAAAAATAAACCTGTTCCAATTGCCCCGCCGAGAGCAATTAGTTGCACGTGTCGATTTTTTAAACCGCGATCAAGTGTTCTTTTTTCTGTTTGCATCATATCATCCTAACTAAATTTAGTATCATCTTATTCTAATCTATCTAATAAAAAAAACAAATAGGAATTTTTCGTTAAGAAAATAAAGCCAACATAGCTCAGCTAACAAAAAATCCAGCAAAGGATGGAAAACCATCACTTCGCTGGATTACCCAAGCAAGTCGTACTTGTTTATTTTTTGATAATCATGTGAATTGCTTGTTGCATTTTTTGAGCCTGGTCTGTGGGATCTTGTTCCGGATTTTCTAAACAGTATTTTAAATTTTCAGCGACAATTAACCCCATCGCACGATCAATACTTGAGCGAACGGCACTGAGTTGAGTGATAATATCGATGCATTCCTTCTCATCTTCAATCATTTTTTGAATACCACGAATTTGCCCTTCCGTGCGACGCAAGCGATTCAACAGTTTTTTTTGCTCTGGTTGTTCCATCATACGCGGAGCTCCTTTCTCATAGTCAAATTTATCATACCTTATTTCTGCAAATTTTTAAATAAACAGGTTCAGATTGGCTTGTTGACTATCGCCTAGATAGGTTGCAACGCCACCGAATTCAACAAAATCAAATAATTCATCTTTTTCAACACCCATAATATCCATACTCATTGTACAAGCAACAAATTTAACACCTAATTGGTGGGCTTGTTCAATCATATCTGGCAAAGCCGTAACATTTTTCTTTTTCATCACTGTTTGAATCATTTTCCGACCCATGCCACCCATGTTCATTGAAGAAAGCGGCAAATGATTGGCATCTTTCGGCAACATCCAATCAAAAATTTTGGCCATCCCACTTTTCGCAACGGGTTGTTTTTTCAGAATGCTAAGTCCCCAGAAGGTAAAGAAAATGGTCACGTTCTTGCCCATTGCAGCTGCACCAGAAGCGATAATCATGGAAGCCAGTGCTTTGTCGAAGTCACCACTGAAAACAACCATGGTCGCACCCTCTTTTGTTTCGGTCAACACACCTTCTTGTGGTAGCGCTGTGGGTGTCGATGGAGCCACCGAATTTCCTTTGGCAATGGTCGCAATCACTTTGTTGCCCGAAAGTGTATTGGACACAAGGGTATTCCCAGTATGTTTCGCCCAAGATTCAATGTCGGCGTAAAAGCCAAAATCACTGGCAGTGACTTGCAACGTATCACCAGTCGACAGTTGATCCATCCGTTCTTTGACTTTTAAAATAGGGCCCGGACATTGTAGACCACAAGCATCCAGCTCAAAAGAAGTAGCCGTTGTTGCTTGCGTGCTCGTTTGATTCGCTGAAGAAACAGATTGTTGAACCATTGGCGGACGATTTTGTAGTTGGTAATGCCCAATTTTGTAAGTTTTGAATCCACCATCTAGATTTTTGACTGTAAAACCAGCTTGCATCAGGATGCGGGCTGCATTGTAACCCCGTTGACCAACTTGGCAAAATACATAGATGGTCTGATCTTTTGGTAACTCATCCAATCGTTGGCGCAATTGATTAAGCGGAATCAGCGTACTAGTCGGGAAGGTCCCTAAAGCCAACTCAAATTCTTCACGAACATCCAGAAAATAAGCATGATTGGCTAACAATTCGTCTACCTCAGACCATTGGATGGTGGCCACACGATTTGTCATCATATTGTCTGCTGTATAGCCCAACATGTTTACTGGATCTTTGGCACTTGAATAAGGAGGTGCATAAGACAATTCCAGGGACGCCAGTTGATCAGCAGTTGCGCCTAGCTTCATTGCTGTGGCCAAGACATCGATTCGTTTTTCGACCCCTTCGACCCCAATACCTTGCGCACCATACAAGACGCCAGAAGGGCTGAAAAGTAATTTTAAGTGGATCGGACTAGCATCTGGATAGTAGCCAGCATGTGAATTAGGATGAATATGAATGCTTTCATAAGGCAGTTTTTTGGCCTTTAATAACCGTTCCGTGTTGCCAGTTGAAGCGGCGGTTAATTCAAAAATTTTCGCTACCGAAGTTCCCTGGGTGACATCGTAGCTAGCTGGAATGTCATTGATAATATCAGCAACCAAGCGTCCTTGACGATTCGCTGGCCAAGCCAATGGGATGTGCGTCGGCGTATGCTCAACAAAATCTTGCACTTCAATGACATCGCCAATCGCATAGATATCTGGGAAATTTGTTTGCAGCTGATCATTGACTTTAATGGCTTGTTTGAGTCCTAGCTCAATGCCGCATTCTTTTGCCAAATGGCTTTCAGGAACGACCCCAATCGATAAAATCGTTAAATCACTTGAAAGCACAGTGCCACTTGTTAGAATCAACTTTTTGCCTTGTTCATCAAAGGCCTTCAACCCATCATTTAGGTAGAGTTGCACACCATGCAGCTGAATTTGCGCATGTAGCTGTTGGGCCATTTCAAAGTCAATATTTGGCATAACTTGTGGGGACATTTCAATCAGTTGAACTTGAATGCCTAATTCTGTCAAATTTTCCATCATTTCTAAGCCGATAAACCCACCACCGATAATGGCCGCTGTTTTCACCTGTTTTTGTTCAATATAGGTCTTGATTTGGTCCATATCCGGAATATTTCTTAACGTAAAGACATTCGTCGCTTCCGCTAACCCAGGTATTTTGGGGGTGATTGCGCGTGCACCTGTCGAAATAATTAATTGATCAAAGCTTTCTTCATAAGATTCATTGGTTTGATGATTAAAAACACTGACCGTATGTTCTTCAGGATGAATCGCCGTAACTTCTGAAAAATTACGAATATCCAAATGATATTGCTCATTCATCCCCGTAACGGTTTGGAGTAACAATTGATCGCGTTCTTTAATGGTGCCTCCAATATAATAAGGCAATCCACAATTGGCAAAAGAAATGTATTCCCCTTTTTCAAACAACACAATTTCGTCGGTTTCACTTAGTCTTCTCAACCTTGTAGCTGCGGTAGCGCCACCAGCTACACCACCAATAATGACAATTTTTTTTGACATAATACCCTCCGTTAATCTTTTTATTTGCATTATACCGCTTGGGGTATAATAGTCAAGCGAACGTTCAGGAAAAAAACAAATACATTTTGGTTGACATTCTTTATAGATAAGGTTTTAATATACCCTATAAGGTATACAAAGGAGGAAAAAAGATGTTTTCACTGTTTCAAAAAATACCAACGATTAGCACACAAGAATTAGCCAAAAAACTACCTGAGAACATTGAATTACTGGATGTTCGCACACCCCAGGAATACCGTTCGGGGCATATAGCCAAAGCAAAAAATGTTCCATTAAATAAAGTTGGCGGGTATACAGCAAAAGCAGATCAGGTCTACGTTATTTGTCAATCAGGCATGCGAAGCAAGCAAGCAGCCAAAGTTTTAATGAAAAAAGGATACGATGTTGTGAATGTCCGTGGGGGTATGAATCTCTGGACAGGTAGAACAGTAGGAGGAAAATAAATGAAAATTGTGATTATTGGTGGCGTGGCCGGGGGAATGTCCGCAGCAACACGCTTGCGTCGTTTAATGGAAGATGCGGAGATTATTATTTTTGAAAAAGGCCCGTTTGTTTCTTTTGCCAATTGTGGCTTACCTTATTACGTATCAGGCGAAATCGCTAATCGGGAATCTTTGTTGGTACAAACACCCGAAAGTCTGAAAGCTCGTTTCCAATTAGATGTTCGTCCGATGCATGAAGTAGTCGCCATCGAACCAGAAAAGAAAACCGTGACGGTCAAACATAACGGCGTAGAAACAAGCGAAACATATGATCGCCTTATCTTGTCGCCAGGAGCGAAACCATTTGTCCCACCAATCGCTGGATTAGAAACGGCGACCAATGTTCATTCTTTGCGAAATGTCCCAGACTTAGATGCGATTATGCAACAAATCACTGCTGATACCAAACAAGCAGTTGTGATTGGAGCCGGCTTCATCGGCTTAGAAATGGCTGAAAATCTAAAGAAACGTGGGTTAGCGGTAACGATTGTTGAAAAAGCCCCTCACGTTTTACCACCATTGGATGAAGAAATGGCTGCTTTTGTTCAAAATGAATTGAACCGTGAAGGCATTCTCGTGAAAACAGGTGATTCAGCTATTGAATTCAAGGAAAACGGTCAAAAAGTTGTCTTAGAAAGTGGCGAAGTCCTTTCTTCAGACCTCACGATTCTTTCGGTGGGGGTTCAACCCGAAACGACATTAGCGAAAGAAGCCGGATTGACTTTAGGTTTACGTGGGGGAATCGTCGTTAACGAACGATACCAAACCAGCGACCCAGCAATCTATGCAGTTGGCGATGCCATTGTAGTCAAACAACAAATTACCGATACGGATGCATTAATTGCATTGGCCTCACCAGCGAATCGCCAAGGACGCCAAGTAGCTGATGTGATTGCAGGCTTAAATCGTTCCAACCGCGGCAGTATCGGAACAGCTATTGTTCGCGTATTTGAACAAACGGCCGCATCAACTGGTTTGAGTGAACGAGTGGTCAAACAAGCGGGATTACCAGTGGCAGTTGTCCATGTTTCAGGCAAAGACCATGCGGGGTATTATCCAGGAGCCACCGATATTTTGTTGAAGCTCGTTTTTAATCCTGAAACCGGTGAAATTTATGGGGCACAAGGGATTGGTCAAAAAGGAGTCGACAAACGAATTGATATATTAGCTACCGCCATCAAGAGTAATTTGACTATTTTCGATTTACCTGAACTTGAATTTACGTATGCACCACCTTTTGGCTCAGCCAAAGACCCAGTTAATATGCTCGGTTATGCAGCGATGAATCTGGCAGAGGGCTTAAGTGAATCGATTCAATGGTATCAACTAAAAGAAGAATTGGCGAAAGGTAAGCAGTTGCTTGATGTTCGTAATACATCTGAACTTGCACAAGGGGCTTTTCCAAACGCGACTCATATCCCATTGAATGAATTGTGCGATCGATTGGCGGAACTGGATCCAGCACAAGAATGGATTGTCAGCTGCCACAGCGGGCTACGTAGTTACGTAGCGGAACGACTATTAAAACAACATGGATTCCATGTAAAAAATCTTGACGGTGCCTTTGCTTTATACCACGCCGTTTTACCGGAGGAATTAGTATATGTTTAGTTCAATTTCAATGCCAGAATTTTACCAAAAAACCAAGAAAGAACCCTTAACAATTATTGATGTTCGTGAAAAAGAAGAGTACGATTATGGGCATGTTCCGACAGCTACGAATCTACCATTGAGCGAATTGGCGGCCTCTTACCAAACCTTAGAAAAAGGGCAAGAGTATTTTATTATCTGTCAAACAGGTGGACGCTCAGCGACAGCTTGCCAATTTTTGGGAAATCAAGGGTACCAAGTAGTCAACGTAATGGGTGGCACTTCAGCTTGGATGGGACAACTAGAAGCATAAAAAGGGAGAGGACAGAAGGATGGAAGAATTAACAAATCAAACGTTTGATGCAGCAATTGCAAGCGGGCTAACGTTGGTCGATTTTTGGGCCGTCTGGTGTGGACCTTGTCGGATGCAGACCCCAATTTTGGAAGAATTGAGCCGTGAATTATCTGATAACCAAAAAATTGCGAAAGTGAATGTTGATCAACAAAGAGACTTGGCATTAAAATTTGGAATTCAGAGTATTCCGACAATCTTAGTTTTTCAAGATGGTCGCTTGGTGGATCGTCTGATTGGGGTACGAATGAAAGATGAGCTGAAACAAATCGTGAACGAGTATTAATTGTTGCGGCCACCGTTTCAGAACAGGTTGCTAATGAAACGTCGAATGACTAGTTGCTAGGGACTAGTCATCCGACGTTTTTTCATGCGATCCAGTTGCCGTTTCTTCGAGGAGGGCGGCTTGACCTTGTTTTTTCCATTTGAGGATGGCCTGGACATAGGGCGCGGACGCTTTCGCTTCTTGAACGTTTGCATGGAGCAGGTAAAACCAACGTTGATAGTTTGGACCGAGTGGCCGATACGCCAGATGACTTGCTGCACGCTGGGAGACAATGGAACGACCAAAGCCTTTTTTTAGTAAAGCCAAAATTATTTCATTGTTTTCAATGGTTACACTCGGTTCTTGGATATTTTGTTCTTCAAAATAGCGTTTGGTGTAGTAGTAAACGCCAGAAGACGATTCCCGTATCAACCATGGACCGTTAGAGGTATCAACCAACACAAGCTGGTCAACAAATAGAGGGGTTCGTTGGACGGCATGACTAGCTAGTGGCTTTTCAATCACGCCCAAATCAATTTCATGATGTTCCATCGCCTGCAATACTTCCCAAGAATTCAGTTGCTTTACTTGAAAATGAGTATTGGGAAATTGGTGATAGAGGAAAATTAATAGTTCTGGTAAAAGGTAGACAGCAAACGTGTGTGAGATGCCTAATGTCAATCGTGCTTGCTTTAATTGGTTCTCTTGCAAGGTTTCTTGGACTTGTTGCCAATTTTCGACAATGGTTAATGTCGTCTGATAAAGAGTATCGGCAGCGGGAGTCACCTGAATGTCGGTTCGGCCATTGCGCGTAAACAAGGAGCAGCCGATTTCTTGCTCCAATTGGCGAATATGGGTTGAAACCGTGGGCTGGCTGACAAATAACAGTTCCGCTGCTTTAGAGAAACTCCGTGTTTCGTAAACAACTTTGAATGTTTCCAGTAATTTGAACATAATAGACCCCTTACATTATAAAAATGAATAATAACTATTATATCAATAAATCCTATCAATAGTAAAATTAGGCTATAATAAGCACATCAAAAAAATGAGGAGCTTGATAAATGATTACCAAGATGCAAAAGAACTATTTACCAATATTGCCAGGCTTAGGATTATCTTTCATCGTTGCAGTTATAGCGAAACTACTTGCACTTATTTTCCCAACAATTGGTGGCGCAACGATAGCGATTCTGATGGGCATCTTTTTAGGAAATACGTATTTTAAACAACCCAACTTGGCGGTTGGAACAAAATTTTCGGAAAGTCGGTTACTTGAGTATTCAGTTGTCCTATTGGGCTTGACAGTGACCTTTCAAACGATTAGCGAGATGGGCTGGAAAGGGGTCGTGTATGTTCTCTGTATGATGACAATTGTCATTAGTGGAACGTACTGGGTTGGCACCAAAATTGGCTTTGGGCAAAAAATGACCTTGATGATGGCTGGTGGAAATGCGGTCTGTGGCTCATCAGCTATCGGTGCCATCGCCCCAGCTATCAAGGCAGACGACCAAGAAAAAGGCCAAATTATTACCTTAGTTAATCTATTGGGGACTGTCATGATGTTGGTCTTACCGATCATTGGAGTCAAATTTTTCGCGCATGATTATTTGGCCCAAAGTGCACTCATGGGTGGGACCTTACAGTCAGTCGGCCAAGTGGTAGCAGGAGCAAGCTTGATCAGTAGCAAAGTGGTCCAATATGCAATGCTTTTTAAAATTGTCCGAATCTTAATGTTAGTTGTCGTCGTTTTTCTCTTTGAAAAAATCGCCGCCAAAAACGATGCCACCATTAAAACAAGTAAGGAAGGCAAACGAAAAATGCCTATCCCTTGGTATGTGGCCGGCTTTCTATTGCTATGTATTGTCAATAGTAGCTTTGGCTTGCCGAGTGTCTTTAATACCACTGCTCATTTTTTAAGTACGTGGTTTGAAACCATCGCCTTAGCAGCAATAGGGTTACGATTAGACTTTCAGAAATTTAGGAAAGAAGGCCCACAATTTTTAGCTTTTGGAGCCGCTGTTGGAAGCATCCAAACAATTGCGGCATTGATACTACTATCGCTATTACACTTATAAAAAAACTCATTCGTTGAATCAAGAGAATCCACGTACAGATAGTCTTGGTCAACCAAATGAGCAAGAAAAGCCGGCGATTATTTCGCTGGCTTCTTTTTGCTTTTTTTAAGGGTTAGCAGCGTTAGCGGCAAGGTTAATACAATGTAACCAATCACGCTCAAGATAAGAATCGTTCCCCAGAAACTAGTGATATTTAGCCAAATGATGCAGCGATAGCTAACGACGACCGATAAGACATAAAAACAAAAAAGTTGCACAAATCGCTTGATATTCATACATTGTCACACTTCTTTTTTCAATATACGGGTGTTGCCAGTTTTTTCAAGGCATTCTTGCTTTCCTTAAGTCGGTAGAACGCGAATGCTTTTGAAAAAAAGCTCAAAAAATACGCATCCTTCGAAAAGGGTAAGGAAAAAGCGAGTATTTTTTTCGAAGAAGGCTGCTTAGTTACGCTTGGAAGAATACCACTTCTTAGCCATTCGATACAAACTGGAGGTCAAGAAGTAGAGTATCAACGCAATGAAAACAAATTCAAAAAAGAAAACCATCACTTTTAAATTATAGCCAAACTTAAGAAAAAGAAGCCACAAAAAACTGAATAGGACGAATTTCCCCGTTGTTGACAGTTTGCGGACCAACAACCATTCCAAAAAATCTTCATGCTTCTCTTTGTTCGTTTTGTATTCTTTCCATAAGTTCATGTGGAATCGCTCTCCCGCAAAAATGACATTCTTAGAATTGAAAAGCTTACTTGGATGATTCTGTCCTAGCATCCTTGAAACAAAAGGTGTAGTTCACCGATGACTGTTTGAAAAAAAGCAGGCTCACTCACCCGTGCGATGTTAACGAGGACTACGTTGCTTCTTCACCAAGGTCACCACAATTGGAATCATTGATACAGCTACAATGCCAATCATAATGAGGGAAAAATGATCATTTACAACGGGAATGGAGCCTAGAAAATAACCAGCAAATAACCCAATGGCAGTCCAACAAAGGGCACCAATAATGTTGTAGAAACTAAACAAGCGCCAACTCATCTGACTTGCACCCGCTATAAATGGAATAAACGTGCGAATAAAAGGGAGAAAACGGCCAATAAAAATGGTATGTTTGCCTTTTTCGTTAAAAAAATGTTCTGCACGTTGGACTTCTTCTTGACGAATAAATCGGGCCAATTTCCCTTCATAAAGCATATGTAAGCCAAAAGTGCGACCAATCCAATAATTGGCCATATCACCTAGAGTGGCCGCAACCAATGCTGTCAAAAATAAGGTTGGTAAGTGAAGAACTTGGCTACCAACTGCTGCAAGGGCACCTGCCGCGAAAAGCAAGGAATCTCCGGGTAAAAAAGGAAAGACAACCACACCAGTTTCCACAAAAATAATCAAGAATAAAATGGGGTAAATCCCCCAACCATATTGATTAACTAAAGCCAGTAAATGAGTATCGACATGTAATAAAAAATCAATAATTGCCACTTTATTTCGCTCCTTTTGATAATGGGTTCCTTTTTATAGTAATCAATTTTAGCAAAAAGTGCTAGTTAAAGTGACAAAAAAACTAAACCTCTGTAAATTGGAGGGTGTCAGCTTTGATTTCTTGGAAATGATCGGCAATATGAAGGGCAAAATAGGTTGCATACTCCTCTTTACTCATCGCACCAAAGACACCATGCTCATGCAGTGGACCATTCCATGCTTGGAAACGATGGATGGAATCAATCAATGCTTGGATGCCATCAATGGTAATCCATTGTGAGCAATCGGAGCACCATCGGCTACCGGAGCTTTAAGGTTGTGGGACATTTTCTTTTCGGTTAAAAAATTTTTGACCACTTTTTTGCCAATCGTTTGTCGGATAAATTTTGGTTTCATTTCAGGATAACCCGTCATCGAATAGTCAATCGTTTGTGCACAATGCAGGCAAATTTCATAGACATTCCAGTTTTTGGTGCAGACAGATTCATTTTCTTTTCATTGTTCCAAAATGTTAAGGGCTTCATCCAGTGAAGCGAATTGATGAGGAATTTGTTTTTGTTCAATCATGTTCGTGTTCTGCTTCTAGTGAAAGTTCTTCTTCTAAATTTGCAACCAAGGTTTTTAATTGATTGGTCGCTTCGGTTAGATGCAGTTGATAAAATTGTTCCGTGCCTATTTTCGTGGCCGATACAATCCCCACGATTTTCAACGTTTGTAAATGATGGGAAATGGCTGAACGAGAAAGAGCAGAGCTCGCAACAATTTCTTTCACGGTCAATCGCCCTTTTTCTGAAAGTAAGGCAACAATATCTTGACGGTGCGGATCCAATAATGCTTGAAATACGGGAATGCATTCACGAAAACTGTGCAATGTTTTTTGATCCATCAGATACCCTCATTTCATTATGCGTTTAATCAACGCTAATTTTTTCTTCGTATAAGGAGCATACAACATAGACAATGGAACGAAGCGATTTTTTTTCACAATCGCTTTTTGGTGAGAAAAGGTTTGGAAACTATAGATGCCATGGTAGTTGCCCATCCCTGATTCACCGACCCCACCAAAAGGTAAATGGGTGTTCGATAGATGAAGGAGCGTGTCATTAATCACGCCACCCCCAAATGACAACTGCTGCGTAACGATATCAATTAGCGGTTTGTCCTCAGTGAACAAATACAAGGCCAACGGTTTTTCACGAGAGCGAATAGGCTTGAGCACTTGGTCATCAAAGTGCGGCGCTTGATACGTTAGGATTGGCAAAATGGGGCCAAATAATTCTTCTTCCATCACGACATCATCCCAAGCAACGTTTGTCAAAATCGTAGGTGCCAGATACCGCTCATCCACGGTGACTTGCCCACCAAGGGCGATGGTACCATTGGTTTTTTCGAGCAGGGCTGCCAAACGCTCGGTGTGGCGAACCGTTGCCAATCGCCCATAATTGGGACTTGTTTGCGGTTGCTCACCGTAAAAGGCTGTCACAGCTTTTTTTAGTTCTGTTGTAAATGCGACAACGACTTGTTCGTCAACCAGCAGGTAATCAGGAGCAACACAGGTTTGACCAGTATTTAAGAATTTTCCCCAAGCGATTTTTTGGGCAGCTTCTTTGAGATTGGTTGTAGCGGTCACAATTGCTGGGCTCTTTCCACCTAACTCCAAGGTAACAGGAATCAAATATTGACTGGCAGCGCGCATAACGATTTTGCCGACACGAGGACTACCAGTAAAGAAAAGATGATCGAATCGTTGGGCCAAAAGTGCAGTCGTCTCTTCAACACCACCGGTAACCACCGCAACATAGTCTTCTTGAAAAATGTGTTGCAACATTTTTTGGATCACTGCTGCAACATTTGGGGTTAATTCAGAGGGCTTGATTACGGCCGTATTTCCAGCTGCTAAGGCACCGATTAAGGGCTCGATAATCAACTGGAAAGGGTAATTAAATGGCCCAATAATGAGGACTGTTCCGTAAGGCTCGAAAAGAGAGTAGCTCTTTGAACCTAGTAAGAACAAAGGATTCTTTGCTTTTTTGGGCCGCATCCAACGGCGCAAGTGTTTTTTGGTATCACGGATACTTTGGAGAACAAAGCCGATTTCCGTAGTATATACTTCAAATTCCGATTTTCGTAAATCTTGCCAAAAAGCGGCATAAAGATCGGCTTCATAAGTATGAATGGCTTGTTCTAATTTGGTTAATTGAGATAAACGGAAAGCAAGTTTCCGGGTGGCAGCTGTTTCAAAAAAAGCATATTGCTGATCAAGAATTGTTGGAATAGTCGTCATAATAAGTTCCTTTCATTTGAATATCTAAATAACTAATCATTTGGTTATATAACCAAAAAAAATTTTTTTGCAACTGTCAAAGAAAAGGAATCAAAAAAACACGAGCTTGTTTGAAAGCAAGCTCGTATCCGTTAAAAAATAAGCGAAATTATAATGCTTTGGCAGCCGTAACAACACGTTCTAAGCCAGCAGCGATAATGTCTTGTGTTTTAGAAGGATCTGCATTGTGTCCTTCGATGATAACTTCTTCAAGAATGTTCATGCCAAACATGGCACCAAATGTTTTTTGCATGTAAGAAACAGCACATTCCATTGCTGCACCTTCGCCAGAATAAACACCACCACGAGCATTTAAAAGAATAACACCTTTGCCTGCTTGCAATTGATTCATTGATCCATCTTCATTATAAGAGAATGTGTAACCTGCTTGGAAGATATAATCGATAAAAGTATGCAAAGCAGCAGGGATGGTTAAGTTCCACATTGGGAAAGCAAAAACCACAACATCTGCTTTTGAAAATTTTTCTTGAACCAATTGGCGAACGTCCATTAATTTTTGTTCGTCACTTGTGAAAGGTTCACCAGCAGCTAATTTGCCAAAAGCGTCAAACAAGGTTTGGCCGATATAAGGCATTTCTTGTGCATAGACATCGAATGTATCAATTTCAACTTTCGCTGGATCTAGATTTTCCACAAAAGTAGTGTACATTGCTGTTGAAACACCGTCAGGACGGTTATTTGCTTTGACAACTAAAACATTTTTCATAAATGATTTTCCACCTATTCTTAATTTTTTTTCGTATGGGAAGCGCCCACAAAAAATATCATACACTATTTTAAACAAGGGAACAATCAATAAGTTCTTACTTTTCGATAGTTTTTTGTGAAAATAAGTTTGTAAAGAAAAAAGAAAGTTTCTTTACTCTTTTTTCTATGTATGATTCAATATTAATGAGATCGAATGAAAGAAAGAAATTTTAGGTAGTAGAAAGAGTGAATTGGAATGCCAGTTGTAAAGCAAACGAATCAAACAGAAGTTGCGAAGTATCAAGCCTTTGTCGAACAGGCTAAGTATACAGCAATTACCCAAGATCCCAAGTGGGCACAAGTAAAAAATAATTGGGAACCATTAGAAGTTTATCTTGAAGAAGAACAACAAATTGTTGCGGCCATGTCAATCCTAATGATCGAACAAACAGACGGGCAAGTGTTTGCCTATGTATCAAAAGGGCCCGTTGTCAATGAATATTCACCTAAAATTGTGAATCAATTGATTGCTGAAGCGGAACCGATTTTAAAGGCAAAAAAGGTTTTTTTATTGCGTATGGATCCAGAATGGCCCTACTCAGAAGAATTGAGTGCCGCCTTTCGTGCGGAAGGTTATCAAGTCCGCAATCGGAATGTTTCAGGAAAAGCAACCATTCAGCCACGCTATACGATGCGAGTTGACTTACGCAACGTTCAAAACGAAGAAGAGTTAATGGCTTCTTTCTATGGAAAGACACGCTACCGTATTCGCTATGCCTTAAAAAACGGGGTCACCTATCGCTTGAGTGACAAGCGCGAAGACTTAGCCATTTTTTACAATTTGCACAAAGAAACCAGTGAGCGTCACGGCATTAGCTACCGCCCGTTTTCTTATTTTGAGCGTTTAGCGGATGCATTTCTCGCAAGAGGGTTGATGCGCATCGTCATTGCCGAAGTTGATGGCAAACCAGATGCAGCCGGACTGGATTTTGCATATGGCAACTATGTTTGGTACATGTACGCAGGTAGCACGCATGAAAATCAAGTCTTAATGGCACCTTACCTTGTTAATTGGGTAGGGATGCAATGGGCATTGACCCTTGGCAAAGAATTTTATGACTTAGGTGGTGTGTTTGCACCGGATAAATCAGATAGCTTGTACCAATTCAAGTATATGTTTACTCGTCCAAATGGCGCGACGGAATACATTGGTGAAATTGATAAGGTCTACGATGAAGCGTATTATCAAAAATTTTTAGAAAAATAACGAATCAGAGAACTTGGACGAAATGGTTCAAGTTCTTTCTATTTGACGGTCGCCTTCTATACAATGCCGCCATTCCTTGGTAAAATGAGAACGACTGGAAAAAGAGGAGTGCAAAAAATGATCAATGTTCTTGAAGTTTTAGCCAAAATGAATCCCAATCAAAAAGTGAATTATGATCGTGTGTTGCAAAAAATGATTCAAAAATGGCAAGCAGAAAACGCACGACCAACGATTTTATTGCATAGCTGTTGTGCACCTTGTAGTACCTATACCTTGGAATACTTAGCTGAGATTGCGGATGTGACGGTTTACTTTGCCAATAGCAATATCCATCCTAGAGCAGAATATGAACGAAGAAAGATTGTTCAAGAAGAATTCATCACAGCCTTTAATCAAAAAACGGGCAATCAAGTCAAGTTTTTAGCTGCGCCCTATGAACCAAATGTCTTTATTCAAATGGTAAAGGAAAAAGAATTGACCCAAGAAGCAGAGGGTGGCAAACGTTGCACGGCTTGTTTTCAAATGCGACTGGACATTGTGGCACAGAAAGCCGCTGCAGAAGGCTTTGATTATTTTGGCTCAGCATTGACTCTTTCACCTAAGAAAAATAGCCAACTAATTAATGAAATCGGAATTGAGATCCAGGAATTTTTTGATACAAGTTATTTGCCGAGTGATTTTAAGAAAAATAATGGCTACAAGCGTTCGATTGATATGTGTAAGGAATATCAAGTGTATCGTCAATGCTATTGTGGTTGTTTGTTTGCTGCAAAACAGCAAGGTATCGACCTCAAAGAGATTCAAAAAGAAGCAAGTGCGTTTGTAAAACAGCATCAAACGTCACTAAAGGAGTAAAGAGATGCGTTTGATTTGGAAGATAGTTCTCTGGGTGATAGGTATACTGATAGGTCTGGTATTGGCTGGCTGGGTTGCGTTTCAAGTATCACCATATCCAAGTGCTTTGTTGATTAGACAAATGTTTAATCAACCAGTTGCAATCACCGATCAAAAAAAATACAAAGAGGCTCAAGATAATGTTACGGTAACTAAAGATTTAATCTATCCTTCAAAGTACAAAAGCAATCAGTTTGATTTGTATTTACCCAAACTTGTGACAGAAAAAATACCAATTATTGTCTGGGCACACGGTGGTGGTTTTGTTGGGGGAGACAAGTCTGGCATGAAAGAATTTGCAACGTATCTTGCTGCTGACACGCAAGTAGCTGTAGTAGCGATGAACTATCAAGTTGCTCCTGACTTAAATTATCCGGGCCAATTGGAACAAATGGGAGAGTTAGTTACTTATCTGAAAAAGGCAACCTCGCAGTATCCTCAGTTAGACTTGCAGCGAGTTTTTGTAGGTGGTGACTCGGCGGGAGCTCAAATCGCCGGTCAGTATGCCTTGGTTCAGACAAACAATGCTTATGCGCAGCAAAATCATTTTACCCAGACCTTAGATGCAAAAGATTTAAGAGGATTTTTGTCGTACTGTGGACCAGTCAATCTAGTTCAAGTCTTAGACAAAAAGTCAACCAATAAACTGATGAACTGGTTTGTTCAAAGTGTGGGGTGGTCACTGGTGGGTACGAAGGACTGGCAAAATACACCAGAGTTGCGCCAAGCTTCTTTAGTCGAACATTTGACAAGTGCTTTCCCGCCAGCTTATATTACGGATGGAAATGCTTATTCATTTTCGGATGAAGGACAAACAATGGTCAAAAAGCTCGAACAAAAACAAGTGGCAGTTACTTCTTTATTTTTTGAGGATTCAAGTAAGGAAGTGTCACATGAATATCAATTCCACTATAATACGAAAGAAGCCAAGCTAGCCTACGACCAAACCAAAACATTTATTGAGATCAATAAATAAGGAAGCAAATGACGAATCATTGGTGGACAACCAAATGAGGTTCGTCTTTTTTGTTTGTGAAAAAATAAATAAATTCAGTTTATACAGTCAACTAAAGGTGGCACAAAAAATACCCATATAGGTAAAAAAAACTCTTAAGATAGTTGCTAATTTCATTTAATACCACTTGCGAATTAAAATGAATAAGTGTATTATCTTAATCAAGGAAAGCGCTTTCTAAAAAATAACATAGTGGAGGGTTCTATGGAAAAAGCAAAAAAAGGTAGTACAACTGCGGTTTTAGAAGAGAAGGTTCAACAACCGAAGGAACAATCAGCTTCATATGTCGATTCATTAGTTCAAAAAGCACTCGTAGCCGAACAACAATACGCAACTTTTACGCAAGAACAAGTGAATCGCATTGTCAAAGCTGCTGCTTTAGCTGGCTCCGAAGCCGCTTTGATTTTAGCGCATGAAGCGGTTGATGAAACAAAACGTGGCGTTGTGGAAGACAAGGACACGAAGAACCGATTTGCAACAGAAAACGTATTAAATCTGATTAAAGATGAAAAGACCGTTGGCATCATTGGTGAAGACAAAATTCGCGGGCAAGTTAAAATCGCTGCTCCACTAGGCGTTTTAGCGGGAATCGTCCCAACGACCAACCCAACCTCAACAACGATGTTCAAGATTTTACTAACCTTGAAAACAAGAAATGCCATTGTTTTTGCTTTTCATCCTCAAGCACAAAATTGTTCAGCCCATGCGGCGAAAATTTTGTATGATGCCGCTGTTGCAGCAGGGGCACCTGAAAATATCATTCAATGGATTGAAACGCCGTCGTTAGAAAACACGACAGCACTCATTCAAAATCCAAAAATTGCATCCATTTTAGCAACTGGTGGACCAGGAATGGTAAATGCTGCATTGAAATCAGGGAACCCATCCATGGGCGTAGGAGCTGGTAACGGGGTTGTATTTGTTGACCACACAGCCTATCTCGACCGGGCAATTGAAGATTTACTTTTATCAAAACGGTTTGATAATGGCATGATCTGTGCCACAGAAAACTCAGTCGTTGTAGAAGAAGCAATTTACAAAGATTGGTTAGCAAAAATGCAAGCTAAAGGTGCCTACTTAGTCCCTAAAAAGGATTACCAAGCTATCGCAGATTTTGTGTTTAATGATCGTCACGGGGTGAATGGTCATGTGGCAGGGATGTCTAGCAGTTGGATTGCAGAGCAAGCTGGCGTGACATTACCTGAGGACAAAGATGTGATGTTGTTTGAATTAGATAAGAAGAACATCGGTGAAAAGTTATCTTCTGAAAAGTTGACACCACTTCTATCTGTCTACAAAGCGGCGGATCGTCAAGAAGCAATTGAAATCGTTGGGAAATTGCTGAACTATCAAGGAGCTGGACACAACGCAGCCATCCAAATTGGTTCACAAAAAGATCCATTCATTAACGAATTCAGTGATAAAACCAATGCAGCACGGGTCATTGTTAACCAACCAGATTCAATTGGGGCAATCGGTGATATCTATACAGATGCATTGAAAGCAAGTTTGACACTTGGTACAGGATCGTGGGGTAAAAACTCATTGTCACATAATCTATCGACGGAGGACCTATTAAACGTGAAGACTGTCGCAAAACGACGCAACCGACCTCAGTGGGTTCGTTTACCAGAAAAGATTTACTATGAAAATCATGCGATTTCTTATTTACAAGACGATGTTGAAAATATCAATCGTGCGTTTATCGTTGCAGACCCTGGAATGGTGCAATTTGGCTTTGTAGATACAGTCTATAGCCAATTAGAACTCCGTGAAGAACCAGTGAAAACATCGATTTACGGAACTGTTCGACCTGACCCAACACTTGGTCAAACGATTGAAATTGCGAAACAAATGCGTGAATTCAAACCAGATACAGTGATTGCGATAGGTGGGGGATCTGCGCTTGATGCTGCGAAAATTGCACGCTTTATTTATGAATATTCAATTGGACAAGAAGCTGGCTTCTTAGACGATTATCGCAAAGTAAGCGAATTGTTCCTTGAATTACAACAAAAATTTATTGATATCCGGAAACGGATTGTTCGTTTCCATCATCAAACAGAAACAAAATTGGTATGTATTCCAACTACATCAGGTACCGGATCAGAAGTGACACCATTTGCGGTTATCACGGATGATGAAACACACGTGAAATACCCTCTAACTGACTATGAATTGACACCTCAAATTGCGATTGTCGATCCAGAATTCGTGATGACTGTTCCACGTCGTACGGTTGCGTTATCAGGACTTGATACCTTGTCTCATGCGTTGGAATCCTATGTTTCAGTAATGGCATCAGACTTCACACGACCTTGGTCATTAGAAGCCATCAAACTTGTTTTTGAAAACTTGGAAACTTCGTATAATTATGATCCGAAAAACCCAACCCTAGAAGGGGAAAAAGCACGTAGTAATATGCACTATGCTGCAACTTTAGGAGGAATGGCCTTCTCGAATGCCTTCTTAGGAATCAATCACTCACTTGCACACAAAACAGGTGGAGAATTTGGCTTACCACATGGTTTGGTAATCACGATTGCTATGCAGCATGTCATTCGATTCAATGGGGCATCTGGTAAAGTGAAACGGAACCCATATCCACGCTATGAAGTTTACCGTGGTCAAAAAGACTATGCTGATATTGCACGAGCATTAGGATTAAAAGGCAAGACAGATGCGGATCTAGTTGAAGCACTGTGCAATGAAATTGCCAAATTAGCTGCTGCTTTAGATGTTGATACAACATTATCTGGCAACGGCGTAACAAAAGAACAATTTGATGGAGCTCTCGATCGTTTGGTGGACTTAGTGTACAATGACCAATGTACACCAGCGAACCCACGCCAACCGGCATTGACCGAAATTCGTCAGTTGTTGATTGATCAATTCTAAAACAAATTGCAAAAGCAATTGCGATAAAAAGAAAAATAGACACGCAAACGATAGCCAGTCGGGTTAGCGTTTGCGCGTTGGTTTTTGTTTCCGTACAGGTAGACTATTTCGAAGCGTTGTTAGACAGCATCAATATACTTGAAAAGCCAAGCAATAAAATAAGCTGGCAAATCAAAACGACCGTGAATGAACAGTAGCTTGTGCTACTCATCCGCAGTCGTTTTTAGTAAGCAATCTTTTTGAAAAATAACTTGAAAAATGGATAGTTCCGTTGCACTGAACGGAAAGGGAGACTTACTGTTAAGGTCCTGTTGTTTTTGATGAGGCAGAATCAGGAGAAACCAAGGTGGCAGCTTTGTCTTCTTTTTCCAAATGATAATAGGTAATTTCAGGTGCAACACCCAATCGAGCAGGCAAGGTTGTCATTCCAATACCAGTATTCACGGAAAGCAAAGTTTGATCAGTAACGAGGTAAAGACCGTGCGTATATTTCATCGAACCAAGGGTACGCTTTCGATAAAAAGGTAAGCGAATCTGGCCACCATGACTGTGACCAGCCAAGACCAAATCAAAATGGTGGATCAAAGGGAATTTTTCAATACTGTCAGGTTCATGTGTTAAAAGCAAGTGCCATTCAGCCAGTGTATCTTCAAATTCATACGAAGGTTGGCCGAAAAGATCATCATCCAATCCAACGATTGTAAGGGATACCTGCTGATTAGAGAAAAAAATCTGGTCATTTGTCAAAACCGTAAAGCCAGCTTTTTTAAGGACCTCTTTGACAAAGTAATGTCCGTTGTGTTGATAATCATGGTTTCCTAAGATAGCAATTTTTCCCATCGGTGCGGGAATTTTCTTTAATTTTTCGACCAAAGCAGTGGTTTTTTTGTGTGGCCATTTGCTATAATCATCGATTAAATCACCAGTAAAAATGACCATATCTGGTTTCGTTTTCAATAATTGGCGAATGATGCCATTCAGACGTCTAGGAGGGTACCACCGCGAAAAATGCAAGTCACTTAGTTGGGCCAGTGTGATACTTGTTTTTCCTTGATACATGTCCACCGCATCGGTGACATCAAGAACAGTTTTTTTGCTTTTTCGAATAAAATAGTGGGTTGCAGTCAATCTTCCCGGCTCAATGATGACCATGTAAATCAGCAAAAGCAGGAACAGTAGCAAACATGAATAGAGTAAATACATTGGCCAGGCTTCCTTTTCTCATTTTCTGTAACTGTTCTTAGCATAGTAGAATTTTAGGGAAAAAGCAATCATCCATCAGAAAAAAGGCGTCGCAAATTTCGTAAAAAAATCAGGTTAGTTTCGCCAAAATTTTCTTTTGGAAATAGGCGATTGGGCGGAGCGATTTGACCGATTGATGCGGGGGAAAAAGCGAACCAAAAAGTCAAATGGCCAAGAAAAAATGGACCAAACCAAGGCGTGACTGTTTGGGTTTTTTCGATAAAACCAAAGCAATAAACGATAAAATAAAAGAATTCCCAAGGTTAACGTACCAAAGCGTTCCCAAAGTGGTGGATAAGGAAGGGCGCGTTCAATCAGCAGACGTAAAAAAGGAAAGGCAAAAAAGAAGCCAGCAATCACGCCAAAACGCCAATTTCGAACGAGAAAGAACAGTTCGTTAAGAAATAAGAAAAGGGACAGCACCCAAGCCAAAGGGGGAAAGAGACCAATCAAGACCGCTAAAAGCGTCCCAACCATCAGCATGATAGGTCCTTTAAGCAAGGCCGTAAAGAGCACAAAGCCAAGAATAAAAAGCAGTTTACCCGAAATGGGTAACAAACAGAGAGCACCGAAGAGCACAACGAGTAACCAATGACTCCAGCTACGTTGCGTTTCGGCGGGATTCGTTGGTATCTGCAAAAAAGGAATACGATTGTGCAATAGGAAGGCCTCCTTTCAAGTTATCTTGAGGATACGCCTGCAAGAGGAACTTGTCCTCCGGCGTAGGACGGAAATTTCCAAAGAAAGTGAGTGAATCGTTCCCGTTCATGAGCAAAATATGCTATTGTAAGCATGAAGATGAGGAGGAAAGAAAAAATGATTTTTGATACACACACTCATTTAAATGCGGAACAATTTCAGGATGACATTCCTGAAACAGTTGCTCGAGCCAAAGACTTAGGTGTGACCGAAATGGCGGTTGTGGGATTCGATACACCAACCATTGCCAAGTCGCTCGCGTTAAGCCAACAATACCCAGAAGTTTACAGTATTATTGGTTGGCATCCAACCGAAGCCGGGAAGTACACGGAAGACATTGAACAACAATTAAAAGCCCAACTCACACTGCCCAAAGTAGTGGGATTAGGTGAAATCGGCTTGGACTATTATTGGATGGAAGATCCAGAAGACGTCCAAGAGCGGGTTTTTCGCCGTCAAATTGCCTTGGCAAAAGAATTTCACCTACCCATTAGCATTCACACACGGGATGCAATGGCCGATACGTATCGGATTTTAAAAGAAGAGGGCGTCCCTGAAAGAGGGGGAATCATGCACAGTTTTAGTGGCGATGCCGTATGGGCGGAAAAATTTCTTGCACTTGGGATGCATCTTTCCTTTAGTGGCGTAGTGACCTTTAAAAAAGCCACGGAGGTCCAAGAAGCAGCGCAACACGTGCCATTTGATCGCTTGCTTGTTGAAACGGATGCGCCTTACTTGGCACCAGTTCCTTATCGAGGCAAGCGTAACGAACCAGGGTATACCCGTTACGTTGCAGAAAAAATAGCTGAACTAAGAGGAGTGTCTTTGGAAGAAGTAGCTGAGAAGACGACCCAAAATGCGCACCGATTATTTCGGATAGGAGCCTATGCATGATTCCCAAAAAAGAACGGATTGCTGAAATTGTTGTGGTCGAAGGAAAAGATGATACACGCCGACTACAAGAAGTGCTTGATGTTGATACGATTGAAACGATTGGATCAGCAATTAATGACGATATTTTGATGCGTATTGCGCATGCACAAGAAACGCGTGGCGTCATTGTGTTTACCGATCCTGATTACTCAGGTGAAAAAATTCGTAAAACCATTATGGCTGAAGTCCCTGATGCCAAACATGCGTTTTTGCCACGTTCCCAAGCGAAACCCAAACGACAAGGGAAGAGTCTAGGCGTGGAGCATGCCAGTGATGCGGCCATTCTAACAGCCCTTCATCAAGTCGTTACCCCCGTTTTAGAAGAAGATGATTACCAACCAATTGACCGTCAACTATTGGTTGAATATGGCTTATTGGCCGGCCCGCAAGCCAAGCATCGCCGAGAACGATTAGGAGATCAACTACGGATTGGGTACACCAATGGCAAACAACTCGCAAAGCGGCTAACAATGTTTCGCATCGATGAAAAAACATTGGCTGACGCAATGCAACAAGTGGAGGAAAACAGTTGAAAGAACAACGAGATATTGCAACACCCTCAAGAACAAGAGAAATATTAGCCAAACATGGCTTTACCTTTAAAAAGAGTTTGGGACAAAATTTTTTAACCGATCCCAATATTTTGCGGAAAATCGTGGCAGCCGGTGACATTAATCAAGAGACAAACGTCATTGAAGTGGGACCAGGGATAGGTGCCTTAACAGAATACCTTGCTCGAGCAGCCCATCGCGTCGTCGCCTTTGAAATTGATGATCGCTTGTTGCCGGTTTTAGCGGATACGTTGGCTCCTTATGAAAATGTCACGATTGTTCATCAGGATATTTTAAAAGCCCATATTGACCAAGTCTTACAAGAACAATTTGCAGATGACAGACGCCCTGTCAAAGTTGTGGCGAACCTACCTTATTACATTACAACACCTATTATGATGCACTTTTTGGATGCAAAGGCGCCAATTGCGGAAATGGTTGTGATGATGCAAAAAGAAGTAGCCGACCGTATTTCTGCCAAACCAGGGACCAAGGCATATGGATCACTATCCATCGCCGTGCAGTATTATATGGAAGCTAGTATTGCGTTTATTGTGCCAAAGACCGTTTTTGTCCCACAACCAAATGTTGACTCTGCCATTTTAACTTTAACCCGTCGGCCCAAGCCAGCGGTGACGGTGACCAACGAAGCGGCCTTTTTCGCGCTAACCAAAGCGGCCTTTTTGCAACGTCGGAAAACATTCTGGAACAATCTTCAAAGCTACTATGGCAAAGATGAAGCGACCAAAGCATGGTTGCAACAAAGCCTTCAAGTAGCTGCGATTGATCCCAAACGTAGAGGCGAAACCCTTAGCCTGGAAGAGTTTGCTCGTCTAAGTAATGCAATGGAGGCTGGCAAGCTGTAACGTTTCGTCCATTGAGGAAAGAATCGGAAAAGTGATTCTTTCTTTTTTAGATGAAAAATAAGCAGAAAAGTCAGCTAGGGCTTAAAAGGAAGTGAGAATACGGATGAAAATTGAAACGCGTCGGCTATATTTGATGGGAACGGTGATTACTCTACAAGTAGAGGCGAGTCAACCTATGTTTTTGCTTGATAATGCAGAGGTTCGTTTGCGTGACTATCAGCAACGGTTTTCAGCCAATGATGCCACCTCTGATCTGATGAACATCAATCACCAATCCGGTCGAAAAGCAGTAGTGGTAGATGAGGAATTGTATGAATTAAGTGAACTACTCACCACTTAGCTAAACCTGACGGTTCTTAACGCTTGAAGTGGGAGCTTCTTGGGAATAGAGAATACTTGATAGCTTATTTCTTTACTAACAGCGGTGTCTCTTATTTACCAAGCTATCCCCGTAGTACCTACGGTTCTTGATTGTTTCTAGGCTAACGCTTGTATT
>NZ_JBHUMO010000010.1:0-24220 GCF_042685105.1 Enterococcus camelliae
TTTTGCCCAACTTCAGGAGAATATTCCGTCTTGCGATAATCATATTGTTTTGTGCCATGTATTTGACGTTGTTTGATGACATCGACAGTTCCATCTTTGATTTCGTTATGAATCGTTTGAGGAGCTCGCCCCAACTCTTTCGCGATTGCTCGATTGGACAGTCCCAATTTGTTCTTCAAATAAGCGATAAATTGTCGTTCGTCAAATGATAGGTGTTTGCCTTTTCGTGATTGTGTGGTATGTTCAGTATGCGTCATAGCGAAAATCTCCTTATTGATTGTGTTGGAACTTCAATAATACACGATTTTTCGCTATGACGTTTTTTTATTGCTTGAAAGTGGCTAAGTTCATCTTACAATGAACCATTCTTTTTTTATTCAATTAGTATCATTCTTCTTTGGTAACTAATAAATTCTACACTTCCCCTACCAATTCATCTATCCACAAACACTCTAAACCCTATCCTATTAATCTTTTTCGCATCTACCTCATTATTTATGATACGGTTCTCCTTTATTAATCCGAAATGCGCGATAAATCTGTTCGACTAAGATTAGGCGCATCAGTTGATGTGGGTACGTCATCTTACCGAAGGAAATTTGTGTATTGCTTCGGTTCATGACTGCTTGGCTGAGTCCCAATGAACCGCCTATGACAAAAACGAACTGGCTCTTTCCCTGCACTGCTAATTGATCCAGTTGTTTAGCAAAACTTTCGCTTGATGGATTTTTTCCTTCGATTGCTAAGGCATAGACATATTCTTGATCTTTGATTTTAGCGAGAATACGTTCTCCTTCTTTCTCCTTAACTTGCATCATTTCCGATTCACTGAGGTTTTCCGGTGCTTTTTCATCTGCTACTTCAATGAGTTGTATTTTGGTGTAGCCGCCTAATCGTTTTACATATTCGCTGATCCCTGCAGTAAGATACTTTTCTTTTAGTTTTCCGACAGAAATAATTTTGATATTCATATGGGCCGCCTTTCATTTATTCACTGTATTTATTATACACAATCCACAGCTTTTCCACAGATTGTTTTTTCTGTTCTCTACTATTGTGGATCTTTTTCAAATAAAAGACTGCTATTTCAACTCTAATTGTAGGAACATTCGTTTGTATCCACAGATTTTGTCAGTTATCCACATTTCTGTGGATAACTAGTAAGAACATTGCACACACTGTCCACAAACTTTTCCACTATATTTAGGTATTTTTTTCGTTGGTTTTTCATCAAATTGACTGCTTTTCCCCTACAATTCTTCATATTTTTTTCAAACTCTCTCGGTAGACTAAATAAAGAAAATAAGCTTATACTATAAATAAGTTATCCATATGGGAGGAACAAATGATGAGAAACAACTCTTCTTCACTAATAAAAAAAATTAGCATTAGTCTACTTAGTGGTGTGATTGGTGGTGCATTAAGCTTTGGTGGTCTTTATTATGCAACCAATGGTAACCAAGAAAACCAGTCAACCTCAAGCGCTACATCTACAACGAACTCTGGTAAAACAACCGTGAGCAATGTCACCTACAACGTTACCAGTGATGTTACAACTGCCGTTTCAAAAGTTCAAGATGCGGTCGTGTCGATTATCAATTTGCAAAGTACCTCAACCAATAATCAGTTTGGCGATTTATTTGGAACAGATGACAGTAACGGTTCCTCGAATGACAATACACTTGAAGCTGCTAGCGAAGGTAGTGGCGTGATTTACAAAAAATCCGGTGATACAGCTTATATCGTGACGAATAACCACGTTGTTGAAGGACAAAAAAAATTACAGGTTGTTTTAGCAGATGGAACCAAAGTCGATGCAACTTTGGTTGGTACGGACTCTTATACTGACTTAGCAGTATTGAAAATTTCTTCAGCCAAAGTAACCACTGTCGCAACATTTGGCGATTCTTCTACTTTAAAAGTTGGCGAACCTGCCATTGCGATTGGCTCTCCTCTTGGTTCTCAGTATGCTAATTCTGTTACTCAAGGGATTGTATCTTCACTAAATCGTCAAGTAACCAGTACCAATGATGAAAACCAAGAGGTCAATATTAATGCCATCCAAACCGATGCAGCAATCAATCCAGGAAATTCCGGTGGGCCTTTAATTAATATCGAAGGTCAAGTGATTGGCATTAACTCAAGTAAAATTGCCAGTTCATCCACATCAAGTTCAGGTGTAAGTGTTGAAGGAATGGGCTTCGCTATTCCAAGTAATGATGTCATTACGATCATTAATCAATTAGAAAAAAATGGAAAAATCACGAGACCTGCATTAGGTGTTTCCATGTATGACCTCAGCTCCATTTCAAGTGAACAACAAGAAAAAATTCTTAAGGTTCCAGATACCGTTACGCAAGGGGTCGTTATCTTAAGTGTAGCTAATGGGACTCCAGCCGAACAAGCTGGCTTAAAGAAATATGATGTTATCACCAAAATTGATGGAAAAGATATTACTAGCACGACTGAATTGCGGGCTGCGCTTTACGCAAAATCAATTGGTGATACGATGAAGATTACCTTCTATCGTGAGTCAACTGAAAAAACCGTTACCGTTAATTTAACAGTGGATCAATCGATTCTTAATCAAAACAATTCTTCGACAAAAGAATCCTCTGGCGAATAAAGAGCACTAGCCAATAAACAAAAGAGATTCGTTGCACCGTTCCAATCAGATTAGACAAAGAAACCATAGGAAGTGACGCATGCTTCCTATGGTTTCTTTTGATTGATCCATATAAAAAGGCGTCCATCTTTGTAAGCATGGAGGCCTCTTTGCTTGTAGCTTTTTTTATTTTGTAAATGCGGAACCGACAATCGCATCTTGAGGTAACTCTAAGATGCCTCTTTTTTTCGGGGCATTCGGCAACTGAAGTTCTTTGGCCGAACAAATCATTCCTGTGCTTGCCACACCTCGCAGTTCACCTGGCCAAATAAGTAAGCCGTCTGGCATCATTGCGCCTGGTTTGGCAACCACCACTTTTAGACCTTTGCGAATATTGGGTGCGCCACAAACGATTTGGACAACCTTACCTTGATCAATCGCCACTTCGGTAATTGAAAGATGATCGCTGTCTGGGTGCGGTTCACACGTTTGAACATAGCCAACCACAAATTTAGGTTCATCGTCTGCCAGTAAGGTATCTGCAAAACCTGCCTCATGAATCCAGTCGTTGATGGTTTGTAATTGGTCATTTGAAAGTGTGACTTGTCCATTACCTTCAATCACCATTTTTTCTGAAATAGAGAAGAGGTTCCAGCCAACAATCCTGCCATCCTCAGTGGTTATCTTTGCCACATCTCCTTTTCGTTCAACACCTTGCTTCATTCCTTGGTCATCCGCAACGATTATCAATAATGTATCCCCTACGTGTTCTTTATTGTATGCAAAAATCACTTATGTTTCCTCCTCTATTTTCTTACAAATTCTATTTTACCAAAATTCAGCCACGACATCTTCTTTGATGAAAGAATCTTCATTTTTTATTGATACACTAACAATGTAGCTATTCTAGCTGTTTCGTATTAGAGGGATTCATTGTAGACATCAAAAAGCCCTGACTGAATCAGAAAATGACCAAACTAACCCTGTCATCTCTTCATTCAATCAAGGCTCACTTCTTTGTATTTACTGCTCGTTTGATCCTTCTTTGGGAGATACAATCAAAACATCGCAACGCGCTTCGCGGATAACATAGTTTGCCACACTACCCGTAATGAAGCGTTCCGCCGCGTTTAATCCAGATTGACCAACCATAATCAAATCTGCATCGAATTTTTCAGGCAACTCTTTGCCAATCATTTGTTTAGCCGAGCCAAAAGATAACACGGTTTCCACTTTTGTAAAATCAACGGACTTCGCGTAGTTTTCCAATTCTTCAAGTAAAGCACTACCCATTTCTTTTTCATGATCCAAGACAGAATCACTTAATGGGGCATAGCCCATGAAAGAAGACATCGGTTGATCAACGATATACGCGACAACGACTTTCCCATTATTTCTACGTGCAACTTCAATTGCTTTTTTGTAAGCATCTTCTGCTTGAGAAGAGCCATCTACTCCAACTAAAATTGTTCGATACGTTTGTTCCATTGTCCTCACCTTTTCTCAGTTTTTTGGAAGATGGGTTAAAAATTCCGCAATCTCTTCTTTGGTCTTTCGATCTTTGTTTACCAAACGGCCCAGTTCTTTGCCATCTTGGATTACGACAAAGCTCGGAATGCCAAAAATATCCCACTTACTTGCTACATCAATATACTTATCACGATCTACTTCAATAAATTGGTATTCAGGGAACAGCGCTTCAATCTCAGGCATGCTTGGATGGATAAAGCGGCAATCGCCACACCAATTAGCGGTGAAAAAGAAAACGTTCTTCCCTTTTTCGACATACCCGGCTAACTCTTCAAGATTTTCTGGAATAATCATCTTTCATCTTCTCCTCGTAGTATACTCTTTTTCGCTATTCAGCCATTGTTTGTTTCATACTGACAAATCTTTGCAACAAAAGTTATTTACCTTTGATAATGGTATCTACCGTTGAACGATCCAGTCCTTTTAAGGTTTGGATTAACATTTCTCGTGCAGCTTCAAAATCGCGAATGCTAAACATCGTTTGATGCGTATGAATATATCGACCACATACGCCTATCACACTACTTGGAATGCCTTCATTGGCCACATGAGCAGCACCAGCATCGGTTCCCCCTTTGGATACAAAATATTGATAAGGAATATGGTGTGTACTAGCAACATCTAACAAGTATTCCTTCAGCGCTGGCAACATGATCAATCCTGGATCAAAGATACGCAACAATGTGCCTTCTCCGAGGTGACCAAATGTGCCATTTGTCGTGATGGTATCATCGGCCGCTGAACAATCGACTGCAAAGAAAAGATCTGGTTTAAATTTTGTTACCGCTACTTTTGACCCACGTAACCCAACTTCTTCTTGAACATTGGCACCTGCAATCAATGTGTGACCCAAAGATTCCTTTTGCAATGCTTCTAAGGCTTCCAAAACCACGGTACACCCATAACGATTGTCCCAAGCTTTTGAGATAATGCGTTTGCCATTGGCTGTTTTAATGGTTTCTACTTTTGGCACAATCGTATCACCGGGACGAACACCAAATGATTCTGCTTCTTCTTTTGATTCAAAACCAGCATCAAATAAAATATCAGCTACTTCCAGTGATTTTTGACCACTAGTTCCCCGCAATAAGTGTGGTGGAACAGATGAAGAGATACATGGGTAATCGCCTTTATTTGTTTTCAAGGTAAAACGTTGAGCCGACACGACATAAGGATTCCATCCCCCTAAAGGAACAACTTTAAACAGCCCTCTTGCCGTTATCTCAGTTAATAGGAAGCCAACTTCATCCATATGGGCGGCAACCATGACTCTTGGTGCATCCGTATCTTCATGATGGCGAATACCAAAAATGCCACCTAATCCATCTTGTTGTATGTCATCAACGAGAGGCGTTAGCGCGTTACGCATATACGTGCGAATATCTTGTTCGAATCCGCTTGTTCCTTGTAATTCAGTTAATTCTTTGATTCGTTGAAATGTTTGTTCTTCCATGGTTCTATTGGCAGATGCCAACTCGCCTCCTTCGATTTACTGACTCTTATTATAACGCAAATTGATTTTCTTGAAAGGTTTTAGCTATTATTTCTCTTCATCGCTCGCAATCTATGGTAAACTAAAGCAAATAACACATATGTTGTCGTTGAAAGGAGCTGACAAGATGACTGTTGAAAAAGAAACGCGCTCATTTTTTACCGATGGATTAGCAGTCGGTATCGGTATCGGTCTATTTAGTGGTATCGTATCAACTATTTGGGCCAACAAACGAAAAAATCAATCCGCTGATGAAGTGCTTGATGAAGTGAAGCTTGCTTTTTTAGAGGAAGGCCCGATTGAAGGTTCTTGGATTCAGTTTCAAAAACAACCATTCCGAAAATTTGCTATTCACACGGAAGTCTATGCTGGTGGCATTTCACGTATAGAAGATGAGACGTTGGTCACATATGAATTTTTAGCGGATGCGCGTACGGGGACAGTCCTTGAGGTTCATCGAGTCCCTGTCGAACAGAATGACTCTTTGCTCGGCTTTTAAAAAAGCAACCACACAAAAATGGAGTAACCTACCAAAGCGGTAGTGTTACTCCATTTTTTATGGTAACTTATTTTGCTAAGCGATAAATCGCGTCAGCAAAAATGACTGCTGAATTGAATAAATCATCCAAATCCATAAATTCGTTTGCTTGGTGCATCGTGTCGGTAAATCCTGGAAACATTGCGCCATAAGCAACACCGCGTTCCAATAAACGACCAAATGTTCCACCACCAATGATTTGTTCGTATCCTTTTTGACCAGTATGATCTTCATAAACAGATAGCAATGTCGCAACCAATGGATCATCCACGGGTACATAGTGTGGCAACATATGATGAGGTTCACGCGTGGTTGTTACATCATATGCACCAATTGTTTCGGCCAAACCTGCTTCCAACTTTTCAGCAGTTGTTCCTTGAGGGTAGCGGAAGTTCATATTGATGCTAGCATCTGTCGCATTCTTTTCAAAATTAAAGAGGCTTGCGTTCATCGTTAATTCGCCCATTTTTTCATCGCGATAGGCAACGCCTAATTTGGTTCCATCAAAATCTTCATGCATATAGGCACCAGCTACATGTAGGAAGTTTTTGGCCCCTCCAGCAAAAGCAAAATGATCTAAGAACAAGGCCAAAAATGTACCGGCATTGATTCCAGCTGAAGGATGTGCACCATGTGCGCTCTTACCGACAAGCTCGATAGTCACTGTCTTACCTGATTTGCTTAGTGTAGCTGTAACTGGGTGTTCATCTGTAAAAGCGGTTAAAGCCGCTTCAAAATCCGCAAAATCTGACTCAGCAGGTAATTCCACTACGGCAGTAGCAGACCCAGGTACCATGTTTGGACGTAACCCGCTCTTGAAAGAATTCAATGTGTAAGTGCCGTCATTGGTGGTTTTGAAATGTGCAAGCAACGAGATATTTCCTTTTTCACCATTAATAATTGGGAATTCAGCATCAGGTGAGAACCCGAAATCGGGTTTTTCTTCATGTTGGAAGTAATAATCCATATCTCCCCAGCCGCTTTCTTCATCGGAACCAACCACAAAGCGTACTTTTTTCGAAAGAGGTAAGCCTAGTTCTTTAATAATTTTCATGCCATAATAGGCTGCCATGCTTGGTCCTTTGTCATCAGATGAACCACGCGCGTAAATTTTGTTATCTTTGATTACTGGTTCATACGGATCGCTGTCCCAACCATCGCCGGCTGGCACTACATCCATGTGACCAAAAATACCAAGTGTTTCTTCCCCAGAACCAAATTCAATGTGTCCAGCATAGTTATCAACATTTTTGACAACAAAGCCATCACGTTCACCAAAGCTCAACATTTTTTTCAATGCATCGCGTGGTCCGGGTCCAAATGGCGCATCAGGAGTAACTTTGTCATCTTCCCGTTCACTTTTCACACGTAGTAAAGCCTCTAAATCACTTATTAAATCGTCTTTTCTTGCTTCAACTTCTTTTTTCCAATCAATTGTCATGAAAAAACCTCCGTTCTTAATCTCTTCCATCATATCACTTTTATTTTTTAAATGAAAAGTCTTTTGTATTTGAATCCTGATTTCTTTACTTCAAAATGGTTCTAGCTAATAACCGAGTATAGGCAATCCTACCAGGAACAGTCGGATGCACTCGGTCTGGTCGGAACCAATTGTCGTGCTTCTTGCTCAAATCATACCAATCAATCACATGCATATTGTTGTATTGTTTGGCCTTTTCAGTTAGCAAATCGTTCACATCATTTTGCCAACGTTGAGTTGGAACACGCACATTCATAAAATACACTGTGCGATTACTGCCCAAGTAATTCATTAACTCATCAAATTGGGACGAAGTTGCTGGTCCGTTGGTTCCCAGAGCAATAACAACTGTATCTTTCAATAATCCTTGATCAGCAAGCTTTTGCAAGAGTGGCACACTATCATAAAGTTGGCGTCCCACTTGGGCATCAACTACGGCTTTAGGAAAAACTTCATTGATATTTCTGGCTGTTCCCAAAGCAACCGAGTCACCAAAAATGGTCAATTCTTTTACTTGAGCTTCCTCAACAAGTTTTTTTGATAAGTCATATTTTTTCATGATGTCTGGAATGTTGGTGCTAAAGACTTCTTCTTCCTCTTCTTTAGTCGCAGAATCGACTGTTTCACTTGTTGTTGAAGAATCCACTGTCTCCGTAGTCGTTGTAGAAGAAGTTGTCTGCTGTTTCGTTTTATCAGCTATTTTTTTATTTTGTTGAATTTCTGCTTGAAATTCTTTTTGTTCCGCATCCACTTGATTTTTCGGTGCAGTCATAATCCCAATCAAAGCTACGACTACAATCACAGCAGTTGGCAATTGCCAAGGTTTCTTTGGACTAATCCATGGTCGTGAAAACCACGAATGGAGGGTTGGCCAAGTCTGACTATAGTCGAATTTCCGAAATGGTTCTTCGATGAATCGATAGGACAATTCACTAATCCCTATAATCAACACAATTTCAATCAGCGTATGAAGCCAAATATGATCGGCCAAATTGGTGACCTTGGATTCATAAAAAATCATGACTGGAAACTGATAGAGATAAATGCCATAGCTTCGTTTGCCAATATAGGTAAACACTGGGTTTGTCAGCCAACGGTTTAAGCTTGCTCCTGGATGAGCGGTCACTGCTACGGCAATAGTTGAAACAATACTCACTAGATACAAGCCGCCATAATAAACAAACGTCGATTGATCATCAAAAAAGAACAAAGCCAAAATCAATACCAGTAAAGACGCCAGTCCAACTCCATTTAATAGTCTTTTGGCTTGCACAGGAATTTTTTCTTTCAAGTGAATCGAAGGCCAGATGAACGCCAACGCACTCCCCATCCACAAAGAAAAGAGACGAGTGTCTGTCCCATAGTATACTCGCGTTGGGTCACCACCAGGTTGATAAAGAACAGCCATTAGTACAGCCGAAAAAATCCCCATACCCGTTAAGAAATAAAAAATTGTACTGCGTTTCTTGACAAACCGGACCAAAAGATAGAATAAAATTGGCCAAATTAGATAGTTCTGGCCTTCAACAGCCAAGGACCATAAGTGCGTAAAAGGTGACTCATTCGCAAAACGATCAAAATACGAGAACCCTTGCTTAATTTGCCACCAGTTATTAAGATACAACAAACTACTGACAACAACCCCTCGCAAATTGTTCAACAAATTCCGTTGAAAGAGGGTGATGTAAAAAGAAGAACCCATTAATAATGCCACAAGCGCTGGATATAGGCGCTTCATCCGCCGATAATAAAACTTTTTGATATCAATGGTTTGTGTTCTTTGCCATTCCTGCCGCAATAAATCTGTAATCAAATACCCTGAAATCACAAAAAAGATGGGAACGCCAAGATATCCGCCCCGCATGGTCGTTGGCACTAAATGATACAAAATCACCCCAACTACTGCCAAACTACGTAGTCCATCAATCCCCGTGATGTAACGACTTTTTTTCATTGTTTTTTCTTTCATCTTTGAAATCCTTTATTTTCAATTTAAAGTAGTTTCCTACTTGAACTTTCCCTTGTAATCATGCCACAAAAACCTAAAAAAAGCATGAGAACAGCTACAGAATTTATAGAAATTTGATAAAAAATTAATCGTCAAAAAAACAAGTAGTCCTTTATGGTCTACTTGTTGAACGTGTTAAAGCTGTTCTTCATAGAAACGTCCTAAGATCTGGACATTGTCCGCAATGCTGACAAATGCTTTGGGATCAGATTCACGCATTGCTTGGCGTAACATTGGCAATTCATAGCGGGTCACAACGGTAATTAAGACAGTCTGTTTGTCGTGACGATATGCCCCTTCTGCTTCATGGATAATCGTAATGCCTCGTCGAATATGGTGTTGAATGGTTTGTACGACCTCATCTGGAAACCGTGTAATAATTGTCACTTGCATTTTCTTTTGTTTGGTAAATATGGCGTCCGTTACTTTTCCACAAACAAAAATTGCCAGGGCACTATACAAAGCTGATTGCCAACCAAATAAAATGCCGGCAGCAATCATAATCAAAAAATTAAAAAAAATCGAAATGGAGCCGATTGATTTGCCCGTTTTCTTTCTTACAGAAATACTGATAAAATCCAGCCCACCTGATGATAAACCATTCTTCAATGCATACCCAATTCCTGCTCCCATCGTTGCACCACCAAAAATAGCACAGAGAATAGGGTCTTTCGTCAAAACTTCGCTCGGCATCAACTGCATCATGAAAGAAGTTAAAACAACAGTAATCCCTGTAAAGAAAGTAAATTTGTGACCAATTTTATGCCATCCCAATACAAATAATGGCAAATTTAATAACAATAGCATCACCGAGACAGGAATCTCATAGCCAATTAATCGCTCCGACAAAGTCGACAAAATCTGAGCGATACCTGTGATACCACTTGAATAGATTTTCCCTGGTCCATAAAAAATACGCACAGAAACAGAAGCCAAGATTGCATACACGACTGCAAAGGAAAACTTGGCTGCGTAATCAGGATGAGGGAAAAACTTAAATAGCCGGTTCATGAATTGATTCTTCCTCACTTTATTTTTATCATTTTATTCATGTCTATTATACACAAAGTGCAGGCAAAAAGCATTCGAATCACTAGGATTGCCCTGATAATCGAATGCTTTTCCCTTTTCTTAATCTTCGTCTTCGGTTGTTGTCACATCAATATTCAATTCAAACAACTGTAAAGGTGAAACTTCGCTTGGCGCTTGAGACATCGGATCAATTGCTCGACCATTTTTAGGGAAAGCAATCACTTCGCGGATGTTGTCTTCACCTGCTAAAAGCATCGCAAAACGGTCAAGACCTAGCGCAATACCGCCATGTGGTGGAAAGCCATAGTCCAAAGCTTCCAATAAGAAACCAAATTGTTCAGTCATTTCGCGACGTGAAAAGCCTAATGTTTCAAACATTTGCTCCTGTACATCACGTGTATGAATCCGCAAAGAGCCGCCGCCAAGTTCATAGCCATTCAGGACAATATCATAGGCTTCCGCATGGACACGTGCTGGATCAGTTGCTAATAAGGCAACATCTTCCGCTTTTGGCATCGTAAATGGATGGTGGGCAGATACATAACGACCCGCTTCTTCATCGTATTCAAATTGTGGCCAATCCACTACCCACAAATAGTTGAATTTCGCTTCATCAATCAATCCCAATTCTTTCCCCAAACGTGTACGAATCGCTCCTAATGCTGCTGATACTACTTCAAATGAATCTGCTCCAAACATTAACAAATCCCCTACTTCAGCATTCGTAGCCGCCACAATGGCGTCCGTGGCTTCTTTAAAGAATTTTGCAATTGGGCCTTTCAAGCCATCTTCTTCTACTTTCAACCAAGCAAGACCTTTGGCACCAAATTGGCTCACATATTGACCTAATTGATCCATATCTTTCCGTGAATAGTTTGCTGCCGCTCCTTTGGCATTCAAGGCCTTCACAACGCCACCATTAGCTAATGCCATTTGGAATACCTTAAAGTCAATGTCTTTAACCGTTTCAGAAAGGTCGATCAATTCCATCTCAAAGCGCGTATCGGGTTTATCACTTCCATAACGATTCATAGCCTCTTGCCACGTCATGCGTGGGAATGGCAAGGTCACATCGATATCTTTGACCTCTTTCATGACTTTTTGGATTAATCCTTCCGTGTAAGCTTGGATTTCTTCCGCTGTTAAGAATGTTGTTTCAATATCGACTTGCGTAAATTCTGGTTGTCGGTCACCACGCAAGTCTTCATCACGAAAACAGCGAACAATTTGATAGTAGCGATCCATACCAGATGCCATTAACAATTGTTTAAAGATTTGTGGAGATTGAGGCAATGCGTAAAAATGTCCTGGATGAACACGTGAAGGAACTAAGTAATCGCGCGCTCCTTCAGGGGTTGATTTCGCCAAATACGGTGTTTCAATATCTAAGAAATCATGGTCATCCAAATAATGACGAATGGCACGCGTTGTCTTGGTCCGTAGCAACAAATTCTTGGTCATTTGCGGACGACGCAAATCAAGATAGCGATACTTCATGCGAATATCGTCACTCACTTGGTTTTCATCCTCAATTGGGAAAGGTGGTGTCTTTGCGCGACTAAGAATCGTAATTTGGTCGGCCATGACTTCATATGCCCCAGTCACCATTTTAGGATTAATTGCTTCTGGTGCACGATGAATAACCGTCCCACGAATTTCAATGACATACTCGCTACGACATTTATCAGCAATCGCCCATGCTTCCTCAGAGGTTGCTGGATTGAAAACTACTTGTACGATGCCTTCACGGTCACGTAAATCAATAAAAATAACCCCACCTAAGTCCCGACGTTTTTGTACCCAACCTTTTAACACCACTTGTTTCTCTAACCATTCTTCATTCACTAAACCACAATAAACCGATCGCTTTTCCATTGATTTCTATTCTCCTTCTTTCATCATTTCATCGTAAACTGTTGAAAATGAGTCATAAATTTTTGCTAGTGGGTAGACAACTTCCACACGCGTCGCCATGTTTTTCACTTTGACTTGCTGTTCAGCTAGCTCCGACTCCCCAATTGTTAAGACGAGTCTTGCATTAGCTTTGTCTGCTGACTTAAATTGTGCTTTGGCTTTTCGCCCCATATAATCACGATCCGCCGAAAATCCTGCATCACGGATTGCTTGCACAATTTTTAATGCCTCAAGATTGGTTTCTTCACCCAAATGGACAACATACGCATCAATTGCCTCAACACTGGGTACGGTAATCCCTTCAGATTCTAAGGTCAATAACACGCGCTCAATCCCAATTCCAAAGCCAAAACCAGGTGTTGATTCTCCACCAAACTCTTCAATCAAATTATCGTAACGACCGCCAGCACAAATCGTCGATTGAGTACCTAATGCATCTGAATCATGCATAATTTCAAAAATGGTATGCGTATAATAATCCAATCCACGAACCATATTACTATCTACTTCATACGAAATCCCCAGTGCATCAAGCATATCTTTAACTGTTTGGAAGTGACGGTACGCCTCATCCGTAAGATAATCTAATATTTGTGGGGCGTTTGCAACAATTTCTTTGTCCTTCTTGTCTTTACTATCCAATACCCGTAAAGGATTTTCGTGTAAACGACGTTTGGAGTCGGCACTCAATTGTTCTTCAAACGGAAGCAAGTAATCAATCAGTGCTTGTCGATACGCGAATCGTGTCTCACTGTCACCCAGCGTATTGACAACTAAGCGCAGACCAGTAATACCCAATTGTTCAAAAAAGGCCAGTGCCATCGCCATAATCTCGACATCTGTGGCAGGGTTTTTTGAGCCAAAACATTCGACACCAATTTGGTGGAACTGACGAAGACGACCTTTTTGAGGACGTTCATAACGGAACATCGGCCCCATGTAGTAAACTTTGTAGGGCTTTGGAAATTCAGGGCCAAATAATTTGTTTTCAACAAATGATCGTACGATTGGTGCTGTTCCTTCTGGACGCAAGGTAATGTGTCGATTCCCTTTGTCATAAAAATCATACATTTCTTTGGTCACAATATCCGAAGTATCTCCAACGCTACGTGAAATCACTTCTATATGTTCAAATAAGGGTGTTCTTATCTCGTCAAATTGATAATCTTTGAATAATAAACGGGCGGTTTCTTCTACAAATTGCCATTTTTCTGATTCTCCTGGCAAAATATCATTGGTCCCTTTTGGTCGTTGATATTTCATCTTCTCTTCCTCCTAAAAAAATAAAAAACGCCCCTGTATACACAAGGGCGTTTTACTTTTGTTGTTAGACACGCGGTACCACCTAAAATTTGAAAGATGCATCCATCTTTCCTCTAACGATTAACGCTCGCACACGGACGTGGCTTTTCACTCACGCTTCTCTGGAATGTCTGTTCCTCCATCTCATTCAAACTACTTCCAGCCTAGGTAGTTTTCTCTTTTCTGTATGATGTATCGAGTACTTTTTTCCTTCATCGAATCATTCTATAAGATAATACGTATAACCTACATGAAAACACACAAAAAGTCAAGTCACTTCTGTTTTGAGATTACTCGGTTTTTTTTAAATTTAACTTGTGAAAGGATTTTTGATAGTAGTAAAAGTGATGGATGAAATCATTCATTTCATTTAAAAAAGATTATTGAAACTATTTCAACCTATACTGACAAACAGTGAATTGTTTAGTAATTACTGAGATTTTCCCCATTTGAGGCAATGACTTGTTTGTACCAATCAAATGATTTCTTCTTTGAACGTTTCAGCGTTCCTTTTCCTTCATTATCTCGATCAACATAGATAAATCCATAGCGCTTTTTCATCTCGCCTGTTCCAGCTGAAACTAAGTCAATACATCCCCAGGTCGTATAACCTATTAAATCTACGCCGTCCAGTTCAACAGCATCTTTCATCGCCTGAATATGCGCTGCCAAATAATCAATGCGATAATCATCCGCTACATAACCTTTTTCTTCGGGTACATCGACTGCCCCTAGACCGTTTTCCACAATAAACATAGGTTTTTGATACCGGTCCCAGATATCATTCAACGTAATTCTTAGCCCTAGCGGATCGATTTGCCAGCCCCATTCACTCGCTTCTAAAAAGGGATTTTTGACAGAGGCAAAAATATTCCCCGCCGTCTCTGCTTGCTCTCCATCTTTGACCGGTGCGACACGGGAAGAATAATAAGAAAATGAAATAAAATCAACCGTATGTTCCGCTAATAGTTCAAAGTCCCTTGCTTCCGTAACAAGTTCAATGCCAGCTTGTTCCAGTTGTTTTAGCGCATAGGTCGGATAGTATCCTCGTGCTTGGACATCAATAAAGAAATAGTTTTGACGATCTTGTGTCCGGCTTGACCAAACATTTTCCGGATTGCAATTAAATGCATAATACGATCCGGCTGCCAACATACAGCCGATTTGGTTTTCAGGATCAATCTCATGCGCAATCTTTGTTGCAATCGCTGAAGCAACTAACTCATGGTGTGCTGCTTGGTATTTAACTTGTTCTTCATCCTCGCCAGGCTCAAAGCATAAGCCCGCTCCTAAAAATGGTGCATGCAAAATCATATTGATTTCATTAAAAGTCAACCAGTAACGCACCAACCCTTTGTAGCGTGTAAAGACTGTTCGGCAAAGTCGTTCATAAAACGTCAGCATTTTTCGATTACGCCAGCCGCCATATTCTTTAATCAAATGAATCGGACAGTCAAAATGTGTGATTGTCACTAACGGCTCGATGCCATGTTTTTGACATTCTTCAAATAAGTTTTGGTAAAAGAGCAGGCCTTCTTCATTCGGCTCTACCTCATCACCTAATGGAAAGATTCGCGTCCACGCAATAGATAAACGATAAGTCTTGAAGCCCATTTCAGCAAAGAGTGCAATGTCTTCTTTGTAATGATGGTACATATCAATCGCTTCTTTCGCTGGATAAAAATGAGTGTCATCGAATGCCAACATTTTTTCTTTTCCTTGAATAATCGCCGAACGATCAGGTCCAGTCGGAATGACATCGACATTTGCTAGACCGCGTCCACCTTGGTCGTATCCACCTTCACATTGATTGGCAGCCGTTGCACCGCCCCATAAAAAATCGCTTCTAAATCCCATTCAATCATACCTCGTTTCTTTTTTGATGAAAGACTTTGATGAATTGGTCGCCGCTATGAATCGCACCTTCGTTAATTGTTAAAATTTCTCCTACCTCATTGGTATTCGTAATCACAACTGGTGTAATTGGGTTTAAGCCATTTTTGACAATGACTTGTGGATCAAATGTTAGTAGCAAGTCACCCTTTTTGACGTCTTGTCCTTTCGCGACAGCATAGCTATACCCTTCACCATCTAATTTCACTGTATCAATTCCGACGTGAATTAGCAACTCGATGCCATTTTTACTAGTCAAGCCAATCGCATGACCACTATCAAACGTCGCACTAACGGTCGCATCAAATGGTGCATAGACTTTTCCTTCGCTAGGAATAATCGCCATCCCTTGTCCTAAGATTTCTTCTGAAAACATGCCATCTGCTACAGCTTCAAGTGCCACAGCTTCTCCATTGATTGGGGCAAAGACATCAATATCTTCCGTTGTTTTTACGGTTGGTTGTGCTACTTCTGTGGTGCTTGTTTCATCTGTCTTTTCTTTAAATAAAATTAACGTGACGATAAAGGTAATCACGATACTAATTACTGCACCGATACAAGCAAAGTAAAAATGACTCAATGTATTGTCGCCAATGTAGCTAGGCAATGTTAGTAGACCTGGTGAACCACCTGAGAAGTTCTTCACGCGGAAAATACCCATGAATAAACCACCGACTCCACCACCAATCATTGCTGCATACAATGGTGTTTTATAGCGTAAGTTCACCCCATATAAGGCTGGCTCTGTAATTCCAAATATTCCTGTCAAACCGGCCGAAAAAGCAAGTTGTTTCGTCGCTTGATTTTTTGACTTCACCCCAACGGCTAACGCTGCCGCACCTTGACTGACATTTGATGCTAACATTCCTGGGTAAATCACTGTGTCATAGCCCGCTGTCATACGGTTATTGATTCCAATCGGTACTAGACCATAGTGTGTCCCAGTTGCCACAAATAACGGTGTAAATGTTCCTAATAACAACGGTACAATCCAAGGGCTAACACTTTCTAAGAACGTAACACCCGTTGAAATCCAATCACTAATCAAGTACCCAACAGGACCTAAAATCGTTAATGTAACAATGCCAACGACAGTAATCGAAATCAATGGCTTACTAAAGAATTTGATTGCTTTTGGTGAAATTCGATCGGCAATGGGTTCTACGTATGATAAGAACCAGACAGCCAAAATAATTGGAATAACTGAAGAAGAATAGCTTACTGCTGAAATCGGCAAGCCAAACAACCGAATGGCATCACCACTCTCTTTGGCAGCCGTCACCATGGCAACAAAATTCGGATGCAGTAAGATACCTCCTAACATCATCGCTAAATACATATTGGTTTTAAATTTTTGAGCAGAAGAAGCTGCCAACAAAATTGGTAAAAAGTAAAACGCCGCATCCGCCATAAAATTCAAAATTTGATAACTTTGGCTTTCCACTGTAATGACTGAAAAAACTACCAATAATGACAAGACCGCCTTTAACATCCCCGCAGCAGTGATAGCCGGTAAGATAGGTGTAAAGATACCTGTAATCGTATCAATTACTTTGGCTACTTTTGATTTTGGTTCACTTCCTTCCTGTTTTTCATCGGCTTTCGATGCTAGCGTCGTTTGTTTCATAATTTCACTGTAGACATTTCCCACATCGCTACCTATAATTACTTGGTATTGTCCACCTTTATTCACGACACCCATGACCCCTGGCGTTTCTTTTAAGACCTTTTCTTTTGGTTGTCCATCATCTTGCAAATTAAACCGTAAACGGGTAGCGCAATGAGTCAATCCTTGAATATTCTCTTCGCCACCGACATTTTCAATAATAGTCGCTGCTAAATCTTTGTAATTCATCTCTATATCCTCCTTTAAAATAAAAGAGACCTAACTACATGATTAATCACATAGTTAGGTCTCGCCTGCAATGCAGTAACAATCCTACTCACTTGTTATTCGTTTAATATGAATCGTTAAATAGATCAATTCGTCATTGTCCAGCTTTCGTCCAAATTGCTTTTGAATGTATTCACCGATTTTTAATGCACATTGGTACTCTTTTGGATACTTATCTTTCAACATAAACATAAAGCCCGCTGTCTCATCACCATCCAAATGTACATCAGTAAATACCCGTTGAACGAAAAATTTTAAATGAGTGACAAATCGTTCAAAATTGAGTGAATACTCATCTAATTCCATATTAAATTGATATTTAACAATATTTAATATGGCCTGAATTGTTCGAGTCATCTCTGAAACTTGGTTGACTTCTGAACCAGATAACTCAGCATTGACAATGTGCAATGCGATAAAACCTGCTTCGTCTTCAGGTAATGATATTTGTAGACGATTTTGAATCATACTTACGGCTTCCTTGCCAATCAAAAATTCATGATTGTAGAATCGTTTAATTTCCCAAAGAAGTGCATTCTTTAACTGAATGCCTTCTTGATAACGTTCCAAAGCAAAGTGAATGTGGTCTGATAATGTCAGAAAAAGATTTTCACTGAGTTTTTTACCTAAAGAAACCTTTGCAAAACTGATAATGTCATTGGCCACTTGGATTTCCTCTAAGGGAATTGCTGATAACAAATTGGTTAATTTGCTCATATTCCACTCTTTGGTTATACAATAGACCTTTTCAACAGATGCTTCATCAATCTCATCACCCTGTTTCCGCTTAAAACCGATTCCTTTACCCATTACGATTAACTCTTGATTTGAGTGACCTAAAGAAACAACAATATTATTATTGATGACTTTTTCAACTCTCAACCTCGTTACTCTCCTTTAGTTGCTTGCTCTACACGAGTATAGCCCACATTGAAGCGGTAACAATCTCAAAAGCATAGTACCATATTTTTTTTCGATTTGTCAATCACTCATCACAATCGTTATTGCAACGTTCAGCCTCTTTACTTACACTCTTATTAGTAAGAAGAAAGGAGTTTTTTTATGTATCCAGGATACCTCCGCAAGCCACACTATTATGAAACCGATCAAATGGGCATTATTCACCATTCCAATTATATTCGTTGGTTTGAAGAAGCACGCGTTGATTTACTTGAATGGCTGAAGCTTCCTTATCAAGTGATTGAAGAGGCCGGTATCATCATCCCGGTTTTAGCTGTTTCCTGTACTTACAAAGGAATGGTGCATTATGGTGACAAGGTAAAAATCAACGTATTTGTTGAAAATTATACAGGTACACGCTTTGAGTTTCGATACGAACTTGTAAATCTGACAACCAATCAAGTCGCCACCACAGGGACAAGTAGTCACTGTTTTTTGAGCAAAGAGCATCAACGCTTGATTTCTTTGAAGAAAAAATTCCCAGAATTTCATGAAATTTTCGAAAATTATGTAAATTTATAAGGAAATTAAGATAACACCTCGAAAATCTGTATTATTTTTCAAAAAAAATATTTTTTTAAAACGTTTCCAATTGTATTTTTGCTAATTTTATGTATAATTCTAATAGGGTAGTTCTGTACTACTATTAATTTACATAATTGAGGTGAAGATAATGTATGTTGTAAAAGTTTTTCACGGATATATTGACAAAACTGGACATCGTACACGCGACAAATCACCTGATAATCTATTAGTATTTCCTGATCGAAAATCTTCAGAAGAATTTGCTAACAAAATCGGTGGTCGTGTAAAAAGTTTAGAAGAGCTGAAGGTCTGAGAAATCCATCGTTGATTCTCAGACTTTTCCTTTGTCTAATGAACGATTTACTTTGAGAAAGGAAAAATTCAATAATTTAGACTGCTTTTTTTGTGTGCTTGTTCTATACTAAATAGAACCACATATCTTGAAAAGGAGACTTAGTCAATGAAAAGAATTGGTATTATTGGTGTAGGGCACGTGGGTAGTACTGTGGCACATACACTTATTGAACGTCATATTGCTGATGAATTGTATCTCTTTGATAAAAATACAAACCTAGTTGAATCCGAATGCTTTGATTTATGGGCTGGCCAGATAGGCACCCATAAAACCACACGTCTTTTAATCGGGACAAGTGAAGTATTGTCCGAGCTGGATATTTTGGTATTCTCAGTTGGGGATATTGCTGTTTTAAATGGGCAAGGGAGTCGCTTCGATGAACTGGACTTCACAAAAAAAGCGACTGAGGAGTGGGCACCAATCATTCGTTCATCAGGTTTTCACGGCATTTTGTTGACTATTACCAATCCGTGCGATGTCATCACTCGTTACCTACAGGAATTGACTGGTCTACCTAAAAATCGAATTTTCGGTACGGGAACTTCTCTGGACACCGCTCGTTTTAAACATGCGGTGGGAACGGTTTTAGCTATTGAACCAGATAGTGTTGATGGACTCGTTTTGGGTGAGCATGGTGATACGCAATTTATCGCTTGGCATTCAACTTTTGTAGGCTATCAACCGATTTTGAACCAAATTACACCTGAACAGCAAGAACAAATCGAAGCACTTACCTTTTCATTGGGTGGAAAAACCTTTGCTGGAAAAGGATATACCTCATACGGAATTGCCAATCAAGCTGCACAAATTATTGAAGCCATCCTTACTGACAGTCACCGAGTTTTCCCTCTGTCCGTTTATTCTGAAGCAGCAACTATGTATATTGGACATGCTGCCAAAATTGGTGCGCAGGGGATTGAAGAAAGTTTCCCACCTTCTTTATCTACCACCGAGCAAAAAAAATGGGCTGCTTCGATTAAATGGATTCAGACGATGTATGAAGCCATCTAATTTTTTTGAAATATTAAAAAAAGCATTGTTTGCAGAACGACTGTTGTTCTGCAAACAATGCTTTTACGTTAAAATTGAGCGGTATCCGGATCTAAGGCTTTTCCTACAACACCATCCAACTCATCAATGGTTTTCATATCCGCTTCTGTTAATTCAAAATCAAAAATATTCGTATTTTCTTTGATTCGACTTGGCGTCACTGATTTTGGCAATGGTAAGAAGTCATGTTGCAAGGACCATCTCAAGGCAACTTGGGCAATCGATTTGTTGTATTTTTGCGCCAATTCTTTCATTTCTGGAACGTCGAAGATTTTCCCTGTGCCAAGTGGACTGTATGCTTCGATAATCATGCCGTGATCACGTCCATACTGAACGGTATCTGCCATTAACTCACCAGGTGCTAAGAAAATTTGATTGACCATCGGAAATACCTTGGCTGTCTTTGCTAATGCTTCCAAGTGATGTGGACGAAAATTGCTAACACCAATGGCTTTTATTTTGCCTGCTTGATAAAATTCTTCCATGGCACGCCATGTTTCCGCATTGGCTTCTTGCCAATGATCTCGGAAAGCGACTGGATTTGGCCAATGAATCAACAATAAATCCAAGTAGTCGGTTCCTAAATCATGCAAACTTTTTTCAATTGATGCTTTTGCCAAGTCATAGGAGTGATTTGCATTCCATACTTTCGTTGTTAGAAAAATTTCTTCCCGTGGCACGCCACTCTCCTTGATGGCTTGCCCCACACTTTGTTCATTTTTATAGCCTTGAGCAGTATCAATGTGACGATACCCATCAACTAAAGCTGTTTTTACTGATTCAACAGCGACTTGTCCATCTGGCGTTTGCCATGTACCGAAACCTACTTTGGGGATTTTTACCCCATTTTTTAATGTATAGGTTGAAGTTAAACTCATGTTGCTTCCTCCTTCATAATCGTTCTTGTTCTATTATACCAAAAATAATTTTTATGAAATAATGGGATGCTTACAAAAAAATAGAGATTCTAATCCAGACTAGAATCCCTACTATATAGACTGTCTCTTTTATTGACTATCTGGTTCAACATGGACATCAATTTCAAAGACGCCAAACACATCTCGTAAGAGAAATTCAATTTGGTCGGCAATCGCATGACTTTGTTTCACGCTGAATTCGGCAGGCATTTCAACCACCACATCGACATAAATATTCGCGCCATAATTGCGCCCCTTGACACTTTTTACACGAGTAACACCAGGAATTTTTTCAATTTCTTCTTTATATTGTTGAATTAATTCTATATCAAATCCATCCGATAAAGAGAACGTACTTTCACGAAAAATATCCACCCCAGTTTTTATAATTAGTACACCCACCACCACCGCGGCAAGGCTATCTAACCATCCTAAACGAAAGGTTGCTGCAAAAACAGCAACAGCCGTACCAATACTTGTCCATGCATCACTGCGATTATCTTTTGCAGCTGCTAACAAACCCGAACTCTTTACCTTTTCTGCCAATTTTTTATTATAAAAATACACACCATACATAATGCTAGCTGAACCTATCCCTACAATCGCCGCTATACTGTCAGGGGTCTCACTTCTACCATCAAGAACCGTCTGAATTGAACTATATAAAACTTGTAACCCTACGGCGATCATAATAAGCGAGGTAATCAAGCTTGCTACTGTTTCCGCTTTCCAGTGACCATAACGATGGTCCTCATCAGCAGGCTTTCGAGAAACCTTTAAGCCGATTAAGACAGAAATCGAAGCGATAATGTCGGTTGCATTGTTAAGACCATCGGCACGTAATGCTTCCGACCCAGCCCAATTTCCAACAGTTAACTTCAGAATTGAAATGAAAAGGTAAGCGACAATGCTAATGATTGCACCTTTTTCAGCTTGTTTTAATTCTTGATAACGATCATTTGCCATCGTGCTTCCTCCTTTTTGATTTGAAGAATATCATATCAAATTCTGTTCGCTTTTTTCACACTATGGGAATTTTTTTATTATTTTGGGTTTCCAATATCGATTGGTTCATGCACCACAATTCGAGTTAAGGAGAACCTAATCTTTGTAATTTTCATGAAAAATATTTTTTTAAGTCAATTGGAAAGATTGTCAAATAATCGCTAACGTGCTATGGTTTTATCAATTATCAAGACGTACTGGAGGAAGCGATGATGACAATTTTATCCTGCGAAGCATTATCTTTTGTAAGAAATCAACAACCCCTGCTTACTGATATCAATTGGCAAGTAGAGGAGAATCAAAATTGGGCTATTTTAGGGTTAAATGGGGCTGGAAAGAGTTTATTATTGCAATTAATCACTGGTCAACTGTGGCCTTCACGTGGCAAACTCACGGTATTGGATACCGTTTTTGGTCAATCTTCGATACCTGAGCTACGGCAAAAAATTGCCTGGATCAGTCCCGCGTATTTGAATCAATTTCATGGACAAGAAACGGCAGAAGAAATTGTTGTTTCTGGCTATTTTTCCAGTGTTGGTCTCTATCAAACTGTCACCAATGAACAATTTGATCATGCCAAACAACTGCTTCATGAACTTGGCTTAAAAACAATTATTGGACGCAGCTTTCAGACGCTCTCCCAAGGACAAAAGCAACTGGTAGGGATTGCTCGTGCACTCATCAATCGTCCAAAATTATTGATTTTAGATGAACCGACAAATGGCCTTGATTTGTTTGCCAGAGAAGATTTTTTGCAACGATTGCATCAATTAATCGCACAAAAACAAATCCCTAATCTCGTTCTCGTGACCCATCATACCGAAGAAATCACGACAGACTTTTCCCATGTCTTATTGTTACGAGATGGAAAAGTTATGTATCAAGGGCAACGCGATGAGTGCTTAACAACCGCCCACTTATCTAGTTTTTATCAAAGAGAAGTGGTCATCCTCCCCTATAAAAACCAACGATTTTTGGTCTATCCTGTTTAAAAGAAGTAGATTAGCTATTTTTTCTCAATGGCTAATCTACTTCTTTTTTTTTTATTTTACAACAAGTACACTACAAGGTGCATGGTTCACTACGTACGCTGCTGTTGACCCGACCAACGCTCGCTGAATTGCTCCTTTCCCGGTAGCACCCAACACAATCAAATCTATCGCCTTCTCTTCCGCATAATTGACGATAACTGATTTCGGATTTCCTACAATAACATAAGGAACTGTTTGATGGATATTCACCTCGCGCGCATCTTGAACAAGCTTTAATACTCGATTTTCTGTCAATTCTTTTTCCTGCGCAAATACTTTTCCATATGAATAAGCACTCGTTGACAGTTCTACATCATTAATTACCGCAACAATATAAATGGCTGCATTCTGACTTCCACGAGCAATACTTAACACTTCTTTGAAGGCTTTCAACGACTGATCCGACCCATCAACTGCAATCAAAATTCGCTTATACTCTTTCATTGTAACCGCCTCCTTCATATTCATTATACGATGAAGAACAGTAAAATCATACTGATTTGACAGCGCATTGGTGAAGCTTATGGCGCTTATTTTATTCTTTTCTTTTGTCAAATTACGCTAGACCAATAAAAAGAGCAATATTTCTGAACCTCCCACGACTTAAGTTGCGGGGTTCTGAGTCCTTACGGACTTAAAACCCTTTGACCCAAATGTAGTTTCTTCTTGCCTGAGATACGGGATACCGA
>NZ_JBHUMO010000011.1:0-61525 GCF_042685105.1 Enterococcus camelliae
GAATTTCAGGTTGCCCGCAATGGCTTTTTAATATATCTTAAGCGATTTGCGGGACTATGCACTTTTGCGCTGCAACCGTGTGTACTTTTATTCTGCCATAAACAGTTTTCTATCTTTCTATGAACTCGCTCTTCAAACGTGTTTCTAAACCCATAACAAACGCTATGTCCAGTTATCGCATTCAAATAATGATTTTAAGTTTGACAGTTAAAAAACAAAAATGTTCAATAAACGTTGACATACTAACGTTTATTGAACTGTTTCTTATTGAGAAAACTGCGTACTTTTTTCAATCGTTTTTACTATCTTTTTTATTTTTTGGTGATAGTAAGTGATAGTCCGTATTGAATCCCGCTGACACATGCAGTTTATCTGTTAGTTTTGTGTGAGTATTCATTTATTGATCAAGGAAAAGGGAGAGATGTCAGTCATGAAATGTGTGAGATGGTTTCCTGCTTATAGAAGATGGAGGGATTTTGTGACTTGTTGGCAAAGAATACCATCTTCAATATATGGAAGTCCATTGGTAGAGTAGCCCATTTTTTGATAAAAGGGGAGTGCCGTTGTTTCAGCTGAGAGGACACTCTTTGAAAATCCCTGAAATTGAGCATAAAGTTCGTAGATTTTTAATAAATCTGTCCCTATTTTTTTCATTCGATAGGCTTTTTTTACACAAAAACGGTCGGGTTGAATAATCTGGTTTGAAAGCATTTGGTAGCGAATGGTGGCAACCGGTTCATTTTCCAATGTGCAAACCAAAAAATAGTCTGTGTCTGGTTGTTGATCTCTTAAATCAAATTCATCTGCTTCATTCACTTGTTGTTCTTCAACAAAGACCTCTTTTCGGAGCTGATAAACCTTGCGTTTTAGGTCTGATGAATGACCAAAATAGACGAGATAGTTGTCTAGTGGGCCATGATTTATTTGTTCATGGATTTTATAAGCTAGAAACCATTGTTTTTGACGAAAAATAGTCTGTGCATTATTGGCTCCGCTAGTTGAAGGACAAACCAACAGAAGTTTGTCTTGCAAAATCAATTGTTTTGATATTTCAGAAGCTGCCTTTTTACCATTAATTATGAATAGGGAAAGGTGTTTATTTATCGTGAATTGCTTTAAATCATTGTACTCGGTCTTAGTGAAAGCATTGTCAGAACTTCCAATCCGGTTGAAGCTACGGTATACATCCCACAGACCTAACTTTTTAGCTAATAATTGTTGGCATCTGTCGGCATAGGGCATCGGGAAAGGTACTTGATAAAAAGCAGAAAATAGTGGCCAAAAACGATTTCCGGTGTGACCATAATATTCTCGCTTTTTTAAGGAGGTTGTACTAGGTGCACTACCTAAAATGAGTGTTCGAGTACTTGGTGAGACAATTGGTTGAAAGCTATTTTCCATCTCGTTGGCTCCTAATCTTCAGTAATTTTTAAAAGGAAAAAAGAGGCAGGTAGGACCAAATAGTGATTTACTTTTTCTCTTTTTCCTGTAACAATACAATTATAGTACAAATGTATTCAATGATGGGGTGAACGTATGAATTTTTATGATGTACTTGATTGGAGTATCTGGAAAACACTCGCAAAAGAAGTAAAGGTACAGGTAATTAGTCAATTATTAATGTATTTTGTTAGTCCTTTAAAAAAAGTTTCTCATGTACGTTACAAGGAGTTCGCACTTGACGGAATAAAATGCCAAACATTTGAATTTCAAATTGATGGCGAGTGGTTTGTTTTTATTCCTGGAAATGCAGATACCATTCTCGGATGGGATGCTGGCATTAGTGGAATACCAATCACGGCTTGGCATGATAAGTTAGAGAACGAAACGAAGCAAGTGAAAAAAATAATCCAAAATTATCAATTAAAAACAAAAGATGATTGGTCAACGTTCATTAATGAATCGACAAGCCCTTTAAGAAAAAAAGATATGCCAGCAATGTTTGTTCAGAAATATTCTCAACCGATTGGGACTAGTTACATTGGCTATTTTGATCTCATAACTGGGGAATTTAATGGGAAAAATGCAGCATTCCAATCCATTGAGAAGGAATTTCAAGCCGCATTTTCAGCACCCAAGACTTTCGAGGAAAGTTTAACATGGCAGCAACCAAAGACATTGTATGAAAAAAATAAATTCTATGCAGCATTAAATCAAACAAAAGAGGTTTATGAGATTTATACGCATCAGCTTTGTAGTTTTCACGAACTAAAAGAACAGCTCAATAGCCAAGTATACGAACTACTCGATGAAGATCAGTGGGAATACGTTGTGGGGGCTGGAAGTCGGAAATTATTCCGCTGGGGAAGTATGGTAAGTTGTGATACTCCTGTTCAAAAAGAGTTTGTTGAACAGATGATTGCTCACGAAAATATGTTTGGCCTTTTATTTTCATCCCAGAATAATGGCTGGGAGTTAACAGATTCACTCAACTTAAAAGGAGAAAAGTGGGAAAGAACGGGTCTGTCCTTATTGGATTTACTTCCGCAGGCTAGCTATTACCGATCAAGACACAGCTTTGACCGGGATGAACAGTTGTCACCACTGGACTACGTTTATCGAAAGGCAATTATCATTCGTTCAGAGTAATTGACAATTCTGCTTATTTTCGCTATACTTCACAAGGTAGCAAAAGGATATGGCTTATTGACGACAAGAGAGTTCTTCAATGGTGAAAGAGAACAAAAAATAAGTTGCTCCCTTTTTAAAGTTCAATGGAAACATTGACGTTACTCTGCGTTAAAGAGTGTTTAGAGAGGTAATGATTGGAACATCATTGCAAACAAGGTGGTACCGCGTATGAACGTCCTTGTCTGCAAGGGTGTTTTTTATTTTTTTATAAATTGAAAGTGGGGAAAATGATGAAACAACTAACAAGTGCACAAGTAAGACAGCTTTTTCTAGATTTTTTTCGTTCAAAAGGACATACCGTTGAGCCAAGTGCATCGCTTATACCAGTAAATGACCCAACTTTATTGTGGATCAATTCTGGTGTTGCAACATTAAAAAAATATTTTGATGGAAGTGTTGTCCCTGAAAATCCAAGAATCACAAATGCACAGAAATCAATCCGAACCAATGATATTGAAAATGTTGGTAAAACCGCACGTCATCACACGATGTTTGAAATGCTTGGGAATTTTTCAATTGGCGATTATTTCAAAGAAGAAGCGATACATTGGGCTTGGGAATTTTTAACTTCGCCTGAATGGTTGGCATTTGAAGCCGAAAAATTGTATGTGACTGTCTATCCAAAAGACTCAGAGGCGAAACGAATTTGGTCTGAAGAAATTGGCCTTTCGCCGGAGCATATCGTTGAGGTAGAAGATAATTTTTGGGATATTGGTGCAGGTCCAAGTGGTCCAGATAGTGAAATATTCTATGACCGTGGTCCCGCATATCTTGACATAGCCGAAGATGATCCAGAAAATTATCCTGGTGGGGAAAATGAACGCTATTTAGAAATTTGGAACCTTGTCTTCTCAGAATTTAATCATAAACCTGATGACACTTACGAACCTTTACCACATAAAAATATTGATACTGGGATGGGGCTTGAAAGAGTGGTTTCTATTATCCAGGACGCCCCTACTAACTTTGAAACAGATTTGTTTTTACCAATCATCCACAAAGTAGAAGAATTGAGCCAAAGCATTCATTATGGGGATAGTTTGCAGACAGATATCTCCTTTAAAGTGATTGCTGACCATATCCGTGCGTTGTCATTTGCAATTGGAGATGGAGCCCTTCCTTCAAATGAAGGTCGAGGCTATGTCCTACGTCGCCTTCTTCGACGAGCAGTCATGCACGGACAAAAACTGGGTATTCAACAAGCGTTTTTATACAAATTGGTTCCAGTTGTTGGTCATATCATGGAAAGTTATTACCCTGAGGTTCTTCAGCAACAAGTCTTTATTGAAAAAGTGGTTCGGAATGAAGAAGAACGATTCCACGAAACGATTAATGAAGGCTTAGCTATTTTAAATGAAGTCATTGAACAAGTGAAAACTGAACAGGGCTCGACGCTCAAAGGAAAAGATATTTTCAAACTTTATGATACGTATGGCTTTCCAGTTGAATTAACAGAGGAAGTCGCCGAAGATGCTGGTTTGAAAGTAGATCATGCCGGTTTTGAAATAGAAATGCAAGCTCAACGTGACCGCGCAAGAGCAGGTCGTTCAAAGGAACTATCCATGGGCGTACAATCAAACCTTTTGACCGATATTAAAGTAGAAAGTCATTATGTTGGTTATTCCAATCTTGAAGTAAAATCAGAACTGCTATTGATTATTAACGAGGATGAATTAGTAAGCAAAATTACAGAAGGCTCCGCCCAATTAATTTTTGCAGAAACGCCTTTTTATGCGGAAATGGGTGGACAAGTTGCGGATAATGGTATCATCGTCAATAGTGAAGGAATGATTGTGGCCGAAGTAACCGATGTTAAGAAAGCACCAAACGGACAATTTCTTCATACAGTTACTGTAAAAGGTCCTCTTTCAGAAGGTACTGACTATTTCTTGCAAGTCGATTTAGGGAAACATAACAAAACCATTAAAAATCATACTGCTACCCATATGCTGCACAAAGCTTTAAAAGAGGTATTAGGTTCACATGCCAACCAAGCTGGCTCATTGGTAGCGCCAGAACATTTACGGTTTGACTTCACTCATTTTGGACAAGTGACGACAGAAGAACTCATCAAAATGGAGCAAATTGTCAACGAAAAGATTTGGGAAGCCTTACCAGTTGTCACGATTGAAACCGATATTGACTCAGCAAAAGCTATGGGCGCTATGGCCTTATTTGGAGAAAAGTATGGTCATGATGTTCGCGTCGTGAATATCTCCGATTGGTCAATTGAACTTTGTGGAGGAAACCATGTCAAAAACACCGAAGATATTGGTTTGTTTAAAATCGTTTCCGAGTCAGGAATTGGGGCTGGTGTACGTCGGATTGAAGCAGTAACCAGTAAGGAAGCTTATCTGATGTTCCGTGATCAAGAAGAAAAACTGCAACAAGTCGCTGCCTTGGTAAAATCACCACAAATCAAAGAAACCGTGAACAAAGTGGATCAAATGCAACAACAAATGAAAGAAATTCAAAAAGAAAATGATCTGCTCGCTACTAAGTTAGCCAATCAACAAGCTAGTACGATTTTTACAAATATTCAAGAATGCAATGGCATTAGCTATATCGCTGCACAAGTTCATGTGAAAGATATGAATCAATTACGTCAATTGGCTGATCAATGGAAACAAAAGACCATTTCTGATATTTTGGTATTGGCAACTGCTGCTGATCAAAAAGTCAATTTATTAGTTGCGATGAATGACAAAGCAATTGAAAAAGGATTCAAAGCAGGTGATTTGATTCGCGCCATCGCACCGAAAGTCAGTGGTAATGGCGGTGGTCGACCTGATATGGCACAAGCAGGTGGCAAAAATCCAGCCGGTATTCCTGAAGCCTTAGAAGCTGTTAAGTCATGGCTCATGGCGAACTAACGAAATTGTAAGAATAAAAAAAGGGTTGTTATAGAAGAATAGAATAAGGAAATACCCGAATAATTAATATTATCAAGGCTTGATTGTTTCTTTTTACGGAGAAAATCTAAACTGTAGCGTTCTTTTTGATAAGTTGATTTCCGGTTTTCCTTATTTGTTCTCTTCTGTCACAATCTCTTTTTTATGTTATAATTTCTGTAATGTTTTGGCTTGCTTTTGGGGGTAACTAATTTTTTTAGTTACGATAGGAGGAGTAGAATGGTAATAAAGATGAATATGAGTTTGTTATACAATGTCATTATTGCATTAATCATGCTGAATACGATTGGGGCTTTTGTGACCGTTTTTCGTCGACCGCGCTCAATTGCGAGTGTTTTCGCATGGATGATGACGTTAGTTTTTTTCCCAGTTTTTGGGTTTATTTTGTATATCTTTTGTGGGCGTGGGATTGATGGAGAAGCAATGTATCGCTTTAAAGATACCCATCGAAAACGGATTCGCGAAATTAATCAATTGATAAAAGAGAACAACCGTCATTATCATCAGACCGTTAAAACCGTCGAATCTCAGTTGTTAAATAATTATTTCAACAATGTGGAAGAGTCTCCTTTAACCAAGGGGAACAAAGTCGACTTTTTTATTGATGGGAAAGAGAAATTTGAAGCACTTTTTAAGGATATCAGAGCGGCTAAGGAAACAGTTCATGTAGAGTATTACGCATTTTTTGATGACCACATTGGCAATCAGTTTTTAAATTTATTGATTGAAAAAGCCGAAGAAGGCGTGGAAGTTCGCTTAGTATTTGATCCTTGGGGTGGAAAGACAACAATCAAATTTTTTGCTCCATTGGTTCAAGCTGGTGGCAAAGTACTGCCTTTTATTACTTCGCGAAATATTATCCGTAAAACAAGACTAAATTACCATTTACATCGTAAAATTGTTGTGGTTGATGGCAAGATTGGTTGGACTGGTGGTTTTAATGTAGGCGATCAATACCTAGGTGGAAGTAAAAAATTTGGATATTGGCGCGATACTCATGCAAGAATTGTTGGAACTGCTTCATTCAGCTTACAAGAAATATTCATCAAAGACTGGAATGCCTCCGTTAAGAGAGATTCCCAAATGATGGAATATGATGCGCGCTACTTTACAATACCAACAAAAGAAGAATCAGGCGATGTGACAATGCAGATTGTTGCAGATGGACCTGATACGGAAGAACAAATCCTTAAAGGTGGCTTTATAAAGATGTTATTAGGTGCCGAAAAGAGAGTTTGGATTCAAACCCCTTATCTCATACCTGATGATTCGATGATTGCGGCACTTGTGATAGCTGTCCGTTCTGGAATTGATGTTCGGATTATGATTCCATGCATGCCAGATCATCCGTTTATTTACCGTGCAACCCAGCATTATGCAAATTATCTTCAAAAAAGGGGCGTAAAAATTTATATTTATAATAATGGATTCATTCACGCTAAAACGTTAATCATGGATGAGACAATTTCAAGTTTTGGCACCACTAATCAGGATATTAGAAGTTATGCCTTAAACTTTGAAGTCAGTGCGTTTGCATACAATCAAGAAGTGAATTGTGCATTGGCAACCATTTTTGAAAATGATATGAAGCATTCTGTCGAGTTGACGCGAGAAATGATTCGCAATCAATCACGATGGTTACGTTTCAAACAAAATTTTTCCAGATTGCTTTCGCCGATTTTATAGGTTTAATGCTTTTTTTAGTCCCTGTCTGGCCAAATTGTCCGCACCCTTGTTGTTTGCCTCTGGAATCCATTTTAAGAATAAAAGAGGAAAAAATGCTAATTTTGTTATAATCTCATCAACGATAAAGAGAAAATCAGGGTTTTTTGTAAATCTTTTGGCAATCGTTTGTTCTACCAATTTGCTATCTGTATAGATGGTTATGAATTGTTCGTTTAAATTGTTTTCAAGTAAATAGTCTAATAAAGACAATAAGACAGCAAATTCTGCTTGATGATTGGTAAAGAGTTGCGGCAGCGCGAATGATTTTTGAACATATGTATCGTTGCCTGTAATCATAAATCCTCCGCCACTTGGACCAGGATTCCCCTTGGTTGAAGCATCGATATGTATTTTTAACATTGAATAATCACCTTTTTCTTTTTTGTATGTCTATAATCTATAAAAAAGCATTGTTTGCTTAAGGAGTTTTATGCATGTCATCTCAAAAAAAATTTCATTGGCAACCTGAAACAGCTACTAGTCTCATTTTCTGGTCGTTTGCCTTTTTTCTATTCTTCTTTAGTTTGGTAATGGCTTTGGAAAATACTAGACCCTACCCAGCTAGTATCGGATTGACCATCTTTTCACTTCTTTTTATGTGTATTGGTTGGAACAGAAAAATTATACTTGAAAAGAATCATTTAAGAATTATCTATGCTCGGTTTTGGAAAAAGAAAGACTTGCCTTTAACTAGCATTGTGACCATTCAACAAGTCAGCAATCATGTATCGATTCGTTTAGAAAACGAAGCATTTTTATGTAAAATGTCGAAAAAAACAAGAACTCGTTTTTTCGAGGAATGGGAAAAAATTGAAAACGGTAGGTCTTAATTTTAAGATTCTACTGTTTTTTTGATGAAAAAAAAATAATATTTGCTATAATAGTCCTATATTAACGATTTAATTTTTTTAGAAATACAATAATGTTCGTATAATGGAGGAACGTATGAAAACAGATATCGAAATTTCCCAAGCAGCCACAATGTTGCCAATTACACAAATCGCAGAAAAAGTTGGCCTAGATCAGGAATCAATCGAATTGTATGGAAAGTACAAAGCGAAAGTGACATATGAAACAATCAAAGAGAAAGAACATGAAAAACTAGGAAAACTCGTTTTAGTCACTTCAATTAATCCTACACCAGCAGGGGAAGGAAAATCAACAATTAGTATTGGTTTGGCAGATGCATTGAATCGTATTGGGAAAAAGACTATTTTGGCCTTACGTGAACCCTCATTAGGTCCTGTTATGGGAGTCAAAGGTGGCGCGACTGGTGGTGGCTATGCACAAGTTGTTCCGATGGAGGATATCAACTTGCATTTTACTGGCGATATGCATGCCATTACAACAGCAAATAATGCGCTCTCAGCATTGATTGATAACCATATACAACAGGGGAATGTGCAACAGATTGATACGCGGCGGGTTATCTGGAAACGAGTTGTTGATTTGAATGATCGTTCACTTAGAAAAGTTGTCGTTGGTTTAGGGGGACCTATGCAAGGAGTCCCAAGAGAAGATGGCTTTGATATCACTGTAGCAAGTGAAATTATGGCGATTCTTTGTTTAGCTGATTCCATTCATGACTTAAAAAAACGATTGGGAAAAATAGTCATTGGTTATTCTTTTGATAAAGAACCAATTACGGTTGAAGATTTACAGGTTGAAGGGGCTTTGGCATTGCTCTTGAAGGATGCATTGAAACCCAACCTAGTACAAACGTTAGAAGGAACACCTGCATTTGTGCATGGAGGACCATTTGCAAACATTGCACACGGGTGTAATAGTGTGATGGCCTCCAAACTAGCCTTACAATTAGGCGATTTTGTTGTAACGGAAGCGGGATTTGGAGCTGATTTAGGCGCTGAAAAATTTTTGGATATTAAGGTCCCTGTATTAGGAAAAGCCCCTGATGCAATCGTCGTTGTAGCTACTATTCGAGCGCTAAAGATGCATGGCGGGTTAGCAAAAACAGACTTAGGACAAGAAAACGTCGAAAGTTTAAAAAATGGCTATGCTAATTTACAAAGACATATCAAAAATATGCAACAATATGGCATTCCAGTGGTCGTTGCGATTAATGAATTTATTACTGATACGGAAGCAGAATTTTCCGCACTAACTGAATTATGTAAAAAAGATCAGGTTGAGGTGAAACGTTGTGCGGTCTGGGCTAGAGGTGGTGCTGGCGGAGAAGAACTAGCCAGAACAGTGATTGAAACAATTGCCAGTCAAGAAGAAACAGATTACCGAAAACTTTATCATTCTGACGATACGATTGAAAACAAGACCAATGCGATTGTTCAAAAAATCTATGGTGGCAATCAAGCTCAATTTAGTCCAAAGGCAAAGAAGCAAATTCAATTATTTCAACAGCTGGGCTGGAGTAACTTGCCGATTTGTATGGCGAAAACGCAATATTCATTTTCGGATGATCCATCTAAGTTAGGAGCGCCACTAGATTTTGATGTTACAATCAGGGAATTTGTGCCCAAACTTGGGGCTGGCTTTTTAGTTGCGTTAACCGGGGATGTTATGACTATGCCTGGCTTACCAAAAAAACCAGCAGCTTTAAATATGGATGTCACTGACGATGGGCAAGCAGTAGGTTTGTTTTAGATTTTTTAGGAAACTAGGATCAATTTCTTGTTCTTTTTAAGAAACTGATCTTAGTTTTTTTCTTCCTCATCGAAAATCGCTTGCTAGGAATTGAAAATAAGGTATACTTAATTAGTTCATTCGTATGGAAGGGGTAATTGTTCATGGCTGAGCGAGCAAAAATTTTCATTAGCACGTTTAATCGCATTGAGAAATGGATGCAAATCCAACTAAAAAGTGAGACAACCATGGGCTTTAGTCAGATGGTTCGAAAGCTTGCAAGAAATTCAGACTTACCAATAAAAAAATTTGAAGATGATCTTTTGCAACTTTCACAATTAAGAAATGCTATTATCCATGATCAAATTGGCGAAGATTTCGTTATCGCTGAACCAAATGAATGGGTAATCTCACGAATTCAGAAGATTGAAAAAGAACTATTCGAACCTGAAAAAGTATTGCCACGCTTTTCAAAGAAAGTAACTGGTTTTACGATTGATATGCCTTTAGAGGAATTGTTGAGTATTGTGGCCAAAAAGAGATATTCACAATTTCCTTTATACCGAAATGGAGAATTCAAAGGCTTGCTAACTTTAAGAATGTTAGGGTTTTGGTTTGCAAAACATTACCCTATTGCACCAAATGTTGGAAAAGAGTTGACTGCGAGTGCGCTACTTGAAGATGATAGGAAAACAACAAATTATCAGTTTGTAGCAGCTGATACAACGATTGACTATGTCCAAGAGCAGTTTGCAAAACATGCAACGTTGGAGGCTATTTTAATTACGGAAAGTGGGGAACCCAATGGCAGTTTAGTTGGGATTATTCGTCCACGGGATTTGGTAGAACAATAGAAATGGATGGGATTAAATGATTGTTTTATATTTTATTTTGAGCCTTTTGCTTGTTGGCTTGGATCAATGGGTAAAATTGGAAATTGTTTCAGCAATACCCCTAGGAGAATCACATGTCGTGGTTCCTAATTTGTTGTCATTGACGTATTTACAAAATACCGGAGCAGCTTGGAGTATTTTTGAAGGAAAAATTGGTTTCTTTGCGATTATTACTGTTGTGGCAGTTGCGGCAATCTTGTTTCTGATGATGAAAAATCGTCAGGGACATTTCTTGCTATTGGTCGGCTTTTCCTTCATTCTTGCAGGAGCCATAGGTAATTTTATTGATCGCGTGCGATTGGGCTACGTTGTAGATATGTTCCAATTGGATTTTATTCAGTTTCCAATTTTTAATGTCGCGGATATGTCTTTGTGCTTCGGTGTTTTATGTCTATTTATCTACACCATTTTTGAGGAACGTTTGAAAGGATCTAAACATGCAAAATGAAATAAAAATCATGATAGAAGATGAAAACGGGCGTATTGATAAACAATTGTCGGAAAAATTAGTAGATTATAGTCGTTCACAAATTCAAATGTGGCTAAAGAAAAATTATGTCCAAGTCAATGGTGAAATTGTGAAGGCTAATTATAAAGTGCAAAAGGGGGATGTTGTACTCATTCATATTCCTGAACCAGAAACCCTAGCTCTTTTGCCAGAGAATCTCCCCTTAGAAATTGTTTACGAAGATCAAGACGTAGCCGTCATTAATAAACCCCAAGGAATGGTTGTACATCCTTCTGCGGGTCATCCTAAAGGCACACTAGTCAATGCGTTGCTTTTCCATTTAGATCATCTTTCATCGATCAATGGAGTTATTCGACCGGGAATTGTTCACCGGATTGACAAAGATACTTCCGGTTTGCTGATGATTGCTAAGAATGATCAAGCACATGAATCTCTTGCGAAACAACTCAAAGAGAAAACATCTTTGAGAAAATATATTGCACTTGTACATGGGGTCATCCCACATGAAAAAGGGGTGATTCGAGCACCTATCGGTCGATCAACAGTTGACCGCAAGATGCAAGCAGTTGTCGATACAGGAAAAGATGCTGTTACTCATTTTCAAGTTTTGACCCGTTATGATGGGTATACTTTGATCGAATTGCAATTGGAGACAGGGAGAACCCATCAAATTCGCGTACACATGCAATATATTGGCTATCCCTTAGTAGGTGATCCCGTTTATGGTCCTAAAAAGACCTTGAAGGGCCATGGACAGTTTCTCCATGCGAAATTATTAGGGTTTACTCATCCGAAGACAGGTGAGAAGATGGTATTTGAAGCTCCGTTGCCAGAAATTTTCAAAAACACATTAGAAAAGTTACCGAAAAATGATTGATTTTTTCTCCAATTAACGGTATAGTTGAAAAAAATAAATAGTAATCCTTTAAGTATAGTCCTGTGAGGCTAAAAAGGTTGTGAATAGTAAATAGCTAGGCATGCGTGCATAGCCCTGTTTACTAAGAAGTTCGTTTTATTTCTGCTAGAGAAAAACGAAAGCACTACATGGATATTCACTCCTGCCTTACACAAGGCAGGAGTTTTTTTATTAATTTTGAGGAGGAAACGAAGAAATGGTCAAAAAAGAAGTCATTGATGCCGTTACGATGAAACGTGCACTGACAAGAATCACGTATGAAATTATTGAACGCAATAAGGGAATTGAAGACCTAGTCTTGATTGGCATCAAAACACGCGGCATTTACATTGCCCAACGTATTGCGCAACGATTAAAACAGCTTGAGAATGTTGAAGTTCCTGTTGGAGAGTTAGACATAACTGGCTACCGGGATGATCAGAAAAATGCGACACCCTCTGCGCTGCTTTCAAATATTCCAGTTGCGCTTGAAGGAAAAGAAGTGATCTTGCTCGATGATGTTTTGTATACAGGTCGAACAATTCGTGCGGCACTGGATGCGGTGATGGACTATGGTCGTCCAAGAAGAATTTCTTTGGCCGTTTTAGTAGATCGAGGACACCGAGAGTTGCCCATTCGTGCCGATTTTGTCGGAAAAAATATTCCTACTTCTAAAAATGAAGAAATCATTGTTGAGATGGAGGAACTAGATGGAAATGATCGGATTTTAATTAATCAAGTGGAGGAAGACAATGAGTAAACAAAAAGAATTTCGGAATGCTGATGCAGTCCTAGACATCCATGATAAGCCATCACCAACCCATTGGTTAGGTCTTAGTTTGCAACATTTGTTTACCATGTTCGGTGCAACCGTATTGGTTCCAATTCTAGTTGGTATTAATCCTGGTATTGCGTTGGTAAGTTCAGGGTTAGGTACGCTTGTTTATTTAACCGTAACGCACGGCAAGATTCCTGCCTATTTAGGAAGTAGCTTTGCATTTATTGCTGCAATGCAACTTTTGATGAAGACAGACGGCTATCCAGCAATTGCACAAGGAGCGATCACGACAGGTCTTGTTTACGTTTTGGTATCCGTTATTATTCGTAAGATTGGTTCTGCTTGGTTAGATAAATTGTTGCCAGCAATTGTTGTGGGACCAGTTGTAATGGTTATCGGGCTTGGCTTAGCAGCAAATGCAGCTAGCAATGCCATGTATCGTACGGTTGATAACAATCAAATTTATGACTTCAAATATGTATTTGTAGCTCTGGCTACCTTGGCAATCACCATTTTTTTCAATATGTATCTCAAAGGATTTTTAGGTCTTATTCCGATTTTACTGGGGATTATTAGTGGGTATTTATTAGCGTTGGTTGTGGGAATTGTGGACGTGCAACCAATTATTGATGCAAATTGGTTTGCTCTTCCCGATTTTCAAATTCCCTTTATCAAATATCAACCAAAATTGTATCTTGGCGCAGTTACCACAATGGCCCCGATTGCCTTTGTTACAATGACGGAACACATTGGACATTTGATGGTTTTAAATAAATTAACGAAACGCAACTTTTTCGATGACCCGGGTTTAAATCAAACGCTTTTGGGAGATGGACTTGCTCAAATCGTTGCTGGATTTGTGGGTGGTCCGCCAGTAACTAGTTACGGTGAAAATATCGGTGTGTTAGCAATCACTAGAGTTCACAGTGTTTTTGTTATCGGTGGTGCCGCGGTTTTAGCTGTTTGCTTAGGCTTTGTTGGGAAATTGACTGCGTTAATCTTAAGTATTCCAAATCCAGTTATCTCTGGCATTAGTTTTGTGTTGTTTGGAGTCATTGCCGCCAGTGGATTAAAAATATTGATTGAGAATCATGTTGATTTTGATAAAAAGAAAAACCTTTTAATCGCTTCTGTTATCCTCGTAGTGGGAATTGGTGGTCTAGTTTTCCAAGTTGGAACCTTTACACTTTCTTCAATGGCTTTAGCAACCGTACTTGGTATTGTTTTAAATCTTATTTTGCCAGAACAAGCAAGAAGTGAAGAGAAGGAATAATTTTTGAGAGGTGAAAAACGTGAATGATCGAGTGATATTGAAACATTTTGTCAGTGTAGAACGTCTTTCCAATCAAGAAGTGATGAAATTGATTCGAAGATCGGAGGCTTTCAAAAGAGGAGTTTCTTGGCAACCAGAAAAAGCACAATTTTTTGCAGCAAACCTCTTTTTTGAAAATAGCACACGTACGCACACAAGTTTTGAAACAGCTGAACGCAAATTGGGACTTGAGGTCCTTTCTTTTGACACCTCCTCTAGTTCTGTTCAAAAAGGAGAGACGCTGTACGACACCATTTTAACTCTCTCAGCATTGGGAACGGATGTCTGTGTGATTCGCCACTCTGAAGAATCTTTTTATCAACCATTAATTGATAGTAAGACTATCAAGACTCATATTATTAATGGTGGAGATGGAAGTGGGCAGCATCCAAGTCAATGTTTACTCGATTTAATGACCATCTATGAAGAATTTGGCAATTTTGATTCTTTAAAAGTTGCGATTGTAGGAGACATCATTCATTCACGTGTTGCCAAATCAAATATGCAAATGTTGCGAAGACTAGGGGCGGAAGTTTATTTTTCAGGACCAGAAGAGTGGTTTTCTAAGGAATTCCTTGCATATGGTACCTATATGCCAATTGACGAGGTTGTGCAAACAGTTGATGTCATAATGATGTTAAGGGTTCAACATGAACGTCATCACGACGGAAAGCAATTATTTTCAAAAGAGACCTATCATCAAAAATATGGCTTAACGAAAGAGCGAGCCAATTTGATGAAAGAGTCTGCAATTATTATGCATCCAGCACCAGTGAATCGAGACGTGGAATTAGCAAGTGAACTTGTAGAAGCGAAGCAATCACGGATTGTCACCCAAATGACGAATGGTGTCTACGCAAGAATGGCTATCTTAGAAGCAGTACTGACAGACTTCATTTTATAGGAGGAACTTATGAGAACACTACTAAAACAAGCAAAAATGTTTATTGCTACCGGAGAGTTGGCAATCAGAGATATTTGGATTGAAGACGGGCGAATTCATGCGATTGGCGAAAATTTTGCTGAAGAAAGTTTTGACGAGATTTATGCTTTAGATGGAAAATTTACTTCACCAGGTTTGGTGGATGTACATGTCCATTTCCGAGAACCTGGTTTCACTTATAAAGAAACGATTGCAACGGGCTCTATGGCAGCTGCTCGTGGAGGATTTACGACGGTTTGTGCCATGCCTAATGTAAATCCAGTACCAGAAAACAAAGAAAATTTTCAAAAAATTCAGGAAATTATTGCGAAAGATGCGAAAGTCAATGTATTACAATATGCTTCAATTACAAAGGGATTACGCAGTGAGGAACTTGTTGATTTTTCTTCATTAAAAGAGAGTGGCGCATTTGCGTTTACGAATGATGGGGTGGGCGTACAGACAGCCGGCACCATGTATTTAGCAATGAAAGAAGCTGCAAAAATTCAGATGCCTATTGTCGCTCATACAGAGGATGAATCGTTATTATTTGGCGGAGTCATGCATGAAGGAAAACGCTCAAAAGAACTCGGATTACCCGGTATTTTAAGTGTAACAGAGTCGTCGCAAATTGCGAGAGACTTACTTTTAGCCGAAGCGACAGGCGTTCATTATCATGTTTGCCATGTATCAACAAAAGAAAGCGTCCGAGTTATAAGAGATGCAAAAGCAGCCGGAATTCATGTGACTTGTGAAGTATGCCCGCATCATCTGCGATTGATTGACGAAGATATTCCAACAGACTTCGGTTTTTGGAAAATGAACCCGCCGTTAAGGAGTTCAGAAGATCAGCAAGCATTGATTGAAGGTCTGCTAGATGGGACGATTGATTGTATCTCTACTGATCACGCTCCTCATGGCTTAGAGGAAAAATCGCAAAGTTTTTTAAATGCACCGTTTGGAATTGTCGGATCGGAATACGCCTTTCAATTAATGTATAGCCAGTTCGTACGACCCGGTATTTTTACATTAAAACAGGTAATCGACTGGATGACCAAAAAACCGGCGGACATTTTTGGCATTGAGGCAGGGTATATTGAAATTGGCCGACCTGCTGATATTGCAGTATTTGATCTCGATCAGGATTATCAAGTTGACGCAACAAAATTTGAATCAATGGGGGTCAACACGCCATTTGACGGCTGGACTTTAGCAGGGGATACGTTATATACCTTTGTAAATGGGAAGCTTGTTTGGCAAAAGGGGGAACAAGAATGAAGCGGTGGTTAATTTTAGAAGATGGCACATATTTTGAAGGGGAAGGATTTGGTGCACCAACCAATGTCTTTGGTGAGGTGGTTTTCACGACAAGTATGACTGGCTATCAAGAAACGATAACTGATCAAAGTTTTAATGGTCAAATCATCACCTTTACGTATCCAATGATTGGTAATTATGGAATTAATCGCGATGATTATGAGTCGATTGTTCCTACGTGCAAAGGGGTCGTTGTGAAAGAATACGCGCGCATTCCTAGCAATTGGCGCTCGCAAATGACGCTGGATACGTTTTTAAAAAACAAAGGAATTCCTGGAATCGCTGGGATTGATACTCGGGCGTTAACCAAAAAAATTCGTGAAGTAGGTACAATGAAAGCCAGCATAGTGGATATTGGTGACGAATTTGCTCACGCGTATGATCAATTAAAAGCAGCCGTTCTTCCAACGAATCAAGTGCAACAAGTATCAACGAGTAAAGCCTATCCAAGTCCAGGAACAGGGCACAATGTTGTCATTGTTGACTTTGGATTAAAACATAGCATTATGCGAGAATTCTCGAAACGCTCCTGTAATTTAACTGTTTTGCCGTATTCAGCTACTGCGGAAGAAATTTTGGCATTGGCACCAGATGGCGTCATGTTGACAAATGGTCCTGGTGATCCCAAGAGTTTACCCGAAGCTGTCAAAATGATTCAAGGAATTCAAGGGAAAATTCCTATATTTGGTATTTGTTTAGGCCATCAGCTATTCGCTCTAGCCAATGGTGCAGATACATATAAAATGAAGTTTGGCCATCGCGGGTTGAATCATCCCGTTCGAGAGATCGCGACAGGAAAAATCGATTTTACTTCTCAAAATCATGGCTTTGCAGTTTCTGCAGAATCCATTGATCAAGAAGTATTAATGATAACACATGTCGAAGTGAATGACGGAACGATTGAAGGTATTCGCCATCGCAAGTTTCCGGCATTTAGTGTCCAATTTCATCCGGATGCAGCCCCTGGTCCGCATGATGCCGTTCACTTGTTTGATGAGTTTATTGAATTAATGGAAGCATGGAAGGAGCAAAAAGAACGTGCCAAAACGAACAGATATTTCTAAAATCATGGTTATTGGATCGGGTCCAATCGTTATTGGACAAGCAGCAGAATTTGATTATGCTGGGACTCAAGCATGCTTAGCATTAAAAGAGGAAGGTTACGAAGTCATTTTGGTCAATTCCAATCCTGCCACCATTATGACTGATCGCGAAATTGCAGACCGCGTTTACATTGAACCCATTACGTATGAATTTGTTTCACGCATATTACGTAAAGAGATGCCGGATGCAATTTTACCTACATTGGGTGGTCAGACAGGGCTAAATATGGCGATGGAATTATCGAAAGCTGGAATATTAGCAGAATTAGATATTGAGTTATTAGGTACGAAGTTAAGCGCGATTGATCAAGCCGAAGACCGCGATTTATTTAAAAAATTAATGGAAGAATTAGAGCAACCAATCCCTGAATCTGACATTATTAATACCGTGGAACAAGCCGTTACTTTCGCCAAAACGATTGGCTATCCTGTGATTGTTCGCCCCGCTTTTACGCTAGGTGGGACAGGGGGAGGAATGTGCGCAAATGAAGAAGAATTGCGCCATATTGCTGAAAATGGTCTGAAAATGTCCCCAGTTACGCAATGCCTCATTGAACGGAGCATTGCTGGGTTTAAAGAAATAGAATATGAAGTGATGCGAGATTCTGCGGATAATGCCATTGTTGTTTGTAACATGGAAAATTTTGATCCAGTCGGGATTCACACTGGAGACTCAATTGTTTTCGCTCCAAGTCAAACACTATCAGACTATGAGTATCAAATGCTTCGCGATGCATCATTAACAATTATTCGTGCATTAAAAATTGAAGGTGGTTGCAATGTACAGCTAGCATTGGACCCAGAAAGTTTCCAATACTATGTGATAGAAGTGAATCCGCGTGTCTCTCGCTCATCCGCATTAGCAAGTAAAGCGACTGGCTATCCAATTGCGAAATTGGCAGCAAAAATTGCCGTTGGTTTGACACTAGATGAAATGAAAAACCCGGTGACTGAAACCACATATGCCGAATTTGAACCAGCTTTGGATTATGTGGTGGCTAAAATTCCAAGATGGCCTTTTGATAAGTTTGAACACGGGGAGCGCCTTTTGGGAACGCAAATGAAGGCAACTGGTGAAGTCATGGCGATTGGTCGAAACATCGAAGAGTCATTGCTTAAGGCAATTCGATCGCTAGAAATCGGGACACACCATATCGAATTAAATGAATTAACGGAAGTCCCCGACAGTGAATTAACCAATAAAATTGTCAAAGCCCAAGATGATCGACTGTTTTATTTAGCAGAAGCGCTGCGTAGAGGCTACACCATTCAAGAATTAGAGGAAATGACTAAAATTAATCTCTTTTTCTTAGATAAGCTGTTACACATTATTGAAATTGAACAATTACTTTTAGAAAATCCTTTTGATGCAGTTACCTTGAAACATGCCAAGCAGAATGGATTCACCGACAAAAAAATTGCGGAACTTTGGCAAACTTCAAGAGAAAAAATCAGACAGTTTCGAAAAGAACAAGCCATTTTACCTGTTTATAAAATGGTGGATACTTGTGCAGGGGAATTTGCTTCGGAAACACCCTATTTTTATAGCACCTATGAATGGGAAAACGAGAGCATTGTCTCAGACAAACCTTCTGTGTTAGTTTTAGGTTCTGGTCCTATTCGAATTGGTCAAGGGGTGGAATTTGATTACGCAACTGTACACTCAGTGAAAGCCATTCAAGCTGCAGGCTATGAGGCAGTAATCATGAATAGTAATCCGGAAACAGTTTCAACGGATTTTTCCATCTCTGATAAGTTGTATTTTGAACCATTAACCATTGAAGACGTGTTAAATGTTATTGAGTTGGAGCAACCGCTAGGCGTAATTGTTCAATTTGGTGGGCAAACAGCGATTAACTTGGCGGAACCTTTAGTCAAAGCAGGGGTAACTATTTTAGGAACGACCATTGAAGATTTAGATCGAGCTGAAAATCGTGATTTATTTGAACATGCTTTGCAAGAATTAAAGATTCCTCAGCCAGAAGGGGATACAGCGACAAATAAAGAAGATGCTGTGGCTATTGCTAAAAGAATTGGCTTTCCAGTGTTGGTTCGTCCCAGCTACGTCTTAGGAGGACGAGCAATGGAAATCGTTGAAAATGAAGATGATTTACGCGATTATATGGAGAATGCCGTGAAAGCTTCGCCAGAACATCCAGTGTTAGTCGATCGTTATTTAGTAGGAAAAGAATGTGAAGTGGATGCCATTTGTGATGGGGAAACTGTACTTATCCCAGGTATCATGGAACATATCGAGAGAGCTGGGGTCCATTCAGGCGATTCCATGGCTGTCTATCCGCCGCAAACACTATCGAAAAAAATCAAACAAACCATTGTTGATTATACACGGAAGTTAGCACTAGGCTTAAATTGCATCGGTATGATGAATATTCAATTCGTGATACACGATGAAACGGTCTACGTCATCGAGGTTAATCCTAGGGCGAGTCGGACAGTTCCGTTTTTGAGTAAAGTCACAGGTATTCCAATGGCACAAGTTGCGACAAAAGCAATTTTAGGCGAGTCCTTAAAAAGTCTAGGATACCAGGACGGTTTGTATCCAGAATCTCATTTAGTCCATGTGAAAGCACCTGTTTTTTCTTTCACAAAATTATTAAAAGTAGATACTTACTTAGGGCCTGAGATGAAGTCGACAGGCGAAGTAATGGGATCGGATGCAACACTCGAAAAGGCTTTGTATAAAGCATTTGAAGCATCTGGCTTACATATTCCAGAGTATGGATCGGTTTTATTTACCATTGCGGATGAGTCAAAAGAAGAAGCAGCTGAATTGGCAAAACGATTCTCTGACATCGGTTTTAGTCTACGAGCTACAAAAGGAACAGCCAATTATTTTAAAAATTTGGGATTACGAGTCCAAGAAATTGGCAAACTTGATGAAGAAGGCGAGACAGTAATTGATATTATTCAAAAAGGAATGATTCAAGTCGCCATCAATACGACAGACAAGAACCGCAATCAAGATTCCGAAGATGGCTTTTTGATTCGTCGGTACGCAGTTGAACATGGTGTGCCACTATTTACATCATTGGATACGGCAGATGCGATTTTAAAAGTGATGGAGTCAAGAGCTTTTGCTACTAATTCCATTTAGCTTAATGAAAATTTGTCATTGGATTGGAAGGATGCACTGTTATGAAGCAAGAAGCGATGGAAATTGTCAATCAGGTGCAACTCGCGCCGCAAATTTTTGAATTAACATTGACTGGAGAGCTTGTCAAAGAGATGCAACAACCGGGACAATTTTTACACATTAAGGTGCCGAGAGAAGATTTGATTCTTAGACGGCCAATTAGTATCCACGAAATTTTAAAAGAACGAGATGAATGCAAATTAATTTATCGAATTGAGGGGCAAGGGACAAATGTTCTTTCAACACTAAAAAAAGGACAGCTAATAGACGTTCTGGGTCCACTAGGAAATGGGTTTCAAATTTCACAAGTCGGTCAAGGACAAACGGTTTTATTAATTGGAGGGGGAATTGGTATTCCTCCTTTATATGAACTCAGTAAGCAACTTGTTTTAAGAGGTGCAAAAGTTTCCCATTTGTTTGGCTTTGCTAGTAAAGAGAAATTGTATTCTCTTCCTAAATTTGAGGCATTAGGACCAGTGACGGTTACCACCGATGATGGAAGCTATGGAAAACTCGGGACAGTCGCAACACAATTCTCAACTTACACGGTTCCTGATGCCGTATACAGCTGTGGAAACAAAGGGTTACTGCAATCAGTTGACAGACAATTTGCTCCTATTGTAGAAAATGTCCAATTGTCGTTAGAAGCTCGTATGGCTTGTGGTATTGGTGCTTGTTATGCTTGTATTTGTCACAAAAAAAACAATACAGCGGAAACAGTGAAGGTTTGTCAGGATGGACCTGTATTTCAAGCGAGAGAGGTGTTGTTACAATGACAAAGCTCGTCGTCAATTTGCCAGGACTAGCGTTGAAAAATCCCATCATGCCTGCGAGTGGCTGTTTTGGATTTGGGAAGGAATATGCACAATACTATGACTTAAATTGTTTAGGCGCGGTCATGATCAAAGCCTGTACGTTGGATCCTCGTACGGGAAATCCAATGCCAAGGGTAGCGGAAACCCCAAGTGGGATGCTAAATGCGATCGGGTTACAAAATCCCGGATTAACCACCATTACCAATACAGTATTGCCTGAGTTAGCTGAGACATTTCCTGAACTGCCCATCATCGCCAATGTTGCTGGATCTACTCAGGAAGAATACGTAGCTGTTTGTGAGAAAATTTCTCAATCCCCGAATGTTCACGCGATAGAATTGAATATTTCTTGTCCCAATGTTAAACAAGGAGGGATTGCTTTTGGGACAGATGCTTCGGTTGCCTTCGAATTAACAAAGGCTGTGAAGCAAGTTTCATCAGTACCCATATATGTGAAGCTCTCACCAAATGTGACTGATATTGTTCCCATCGCGCTCGCAGTTGAAAAAGCAGGTGCAGATGGTCTAACGATGATTAATACCCTGCTTGGCATGCGCATTAATTTAAAGACAAGAGTCCCCATTTTGGCGAATCAGACAGGGGGGTTGTCTGGTCCAGCAATCAAACCAATCGCCATTCGAATGATTCATCAAGTTTCCCAGGTTTGTCATTTACCGATTATAGGTATGGGGGGGGTTACAACAGTTGATGATGTGCTTGAAATGCTCATGGCTGGAGCAAGTGCCGTGGCTGTTGGAACAGCCAATTTCACCGATCCTTGGATTTGCCAAAAATTGATTCAGCAACTGCCTATTCGAATGCAAGAATTGGGGATTGAGAGTATTGAAGAACTGATAACCGATGTAAAAGAAAGGAGAAAAAAATGAACAATCAACCAATCATCGCCTTAGATTTTCCTGATAGATTGTCTATGAGTCACTTTTTCACTTTTTTTCCTAAGCAAGAAAAACTTTTTGTTAAAGTTGGTATGGAACTTTTTTACAAGGAAGGGCCGCAGGTTGTCGAACAATTAATCGATCAGGGACATAGTGTCTTTTTAGATTTGAAGCTGCATGATATCCCTCATACTGTTTATCGTGCGATGCGAAATTTGGGAAAATTGGGTGTCTCCATAACGAATGTACATGCATCAGGAGGAATTGAGATGATGCGTGCAGCAAAAGAGGGATTGTTAGAGGGAGCTCAAGAAAGTGGTAAAAAAGAACGACCAAAACTAATCGCTGTTACCCAATTGACATCCACAAGTGAAGAAATGATGCAAAAGGAGCAAAAAATCCCTCTTGGCTTACTTGAATGCGTGCTAAGTTATGCCCAACTTACCGCAAAAGCTGGTTTGGACGGTGTTGTTTGTTCTGCTTTAGAAGCCAAAGATATTCATAGTCAAACCCATCCGGATTTTATTTGTCTCACACCAGGCATTCGATTAATTGAGGACAATAACGGAGACCAAAAAAGAGTGGTTACTCCTGATCAGGCAAGGGCATTAACGGCCAATTACATTGTAGTGGGACGACCAATTACAAAAGCGCAACAACCATATGAAAAATATCAACAAATCAATCAATTATGGAATGGAGAAAAATAGATGTCTTTAGAAACAAATATTGCTCATGAACTACTTGCAATCAAAGCCGTTTTCTTAAATCCCGAAGAGCCGTTCACTTGGGCGAGCAGAATTAAGAGTCCTATTTATTGTGATAATCGCTTAACAATGAGTTACCCAGCTGTCCGCAAAGCAATTGCTCAAGGCTTAGCAAAAAAAATTAACGAAACCTATCCAGATGTGGAGGTAATCGCCGGGACGGCGACGGCTGGTATTCCCCATGCTGCTTGGGTTGCGGAACTTTTGCAGTTACCAATGGTCTATATTCGTAGCAAACCAAAAGATCATGGCAAAGGGAATCAAATTGAAGGACGTATTACAGAGGGACAAAAAATGGTGGTCATTGAAGATTTAATCTCTACCGGGGGCAGCGTATTGGAGGCGTGTGATGCTGCTGTTAAAGAAGGGGCCGATGTATTAGGTGTGGCAGCCATTTTTTCTTATGAGTTACCGAAAGGAAAAGACAATTTTAGCAAAGCAAACATGCCACTAGTTACATTAACCAATTACTCAACGCTACTAGAAGTTGCAGAAAAAGAACAATACATTCGCGAAGACCAAAAAGCGTTGTTGGAAAAATGGAAAGAAAACCCCGAAAATTGGCAAGCATAAGATCACAGTACAAAACAAATAAGAACAAATGAATGGTGCTAAGCATCGTTCGTTTGTTTTTTTATAGGATGCATTATACTGAAGTGTAAACTAGAAAAAAAGGTGGCGATGATTCCGTGGTCAAAAAAATCAAACGTAACATGGATGTTGAATGGGGATATGAAGGTAAAAGAGGGCCCGAGCATTGGCATGAACTCTGCGATTGGTTCTCAGAAGGGGCAAAATATCCATATCAATCACCAATTTCTCTTTCTCATAATGAACAACTAATTAGGAACAGCGAGCAAGCCCAACTTTTTTTTCATTATCAAAAAGAACAGTTCACGGAAAAAGAATTTAAAAATACGATGCATTTTGTTCCATTTAGCCATGAAAGCTATGTTATTTTCCAAAATGTTCGTTATTTTTTGACAGATATTCATTTTCATCGACCCAGTGAGCACGTAATTGATGGCCGTCCGCAAGAAATTGAATTTCATTTGGTTCACACCAGTCAACAACAGAAAAATTTAGTTGTAGCTGTACTATGCACGTTTGATTTAACGGCTCCAGAGTTGGATAAGATTGATTTGACGACTGAATGGGACTATCCTAATCACTTGCAGACGTTCTCACCGGCACTATTTCTACCCAAAGAGCGGTCCTATTTTCATTATACTGGTTCCCTCACAACACCTCCAACTGCTGGTCCTGTTCAATGGTTTGTTTTTGACCATATTCAACGGTTTAATCCTGATTTCTTAAAGGAGTTTAGTGAGGAACTTTTAGAAGTAAATAATCGACCGTTGCAAGAAAAAAAAGAGCGCAAGATTTATTTTGTATCAAAGCATTCATCCGCGGATTTGGAAAGATAACAAAAAAACCAACAAAAAATGAGCGAATATGGGGATTCATCCATGGACCATTCTCATTTTTTGTTGGTTTTCTATAGAGAGACTATTTTGGGAAAGATTGCTCACTTTTTTTAGCTAAAATAGTTTCCTCATGTGGAGTGACAAAGTAGGTTTTTTGATTTTCATAAATAACAAATCCTGGTTTAGCACCATTGGGTTTGCGAATGTATTTGACTTGGACACAGTCAACAGGCACTTGGGCCGAATGGCGATATTTTGAGTAGTAGGCGGCCAATTCAGCTGCTTCTAGCAAAGTTTCTTCGCTGGGATTGGCCGAACGAACAATCACATGGGATCCAGGGATATTCTTAGTATGTAGCCAATAATCTGTCTTTTTTGCTATTTTCATTGTTAGTTGATCATTTTCCAAATTATTTTTGCCCACTAGTATTTCCGTATGATCGGTGGAAAAAAAAGTGGTGGGTTTTGATTTCGTTGCTCGTTTTTGAAGCTTTTTTTTGGATTGTTTGATATACCCCCCCGCAATTAATTCTTCACGAATCCCTTGAATCTCAGAAGGATGAGCAATTTCCAATTGTGCCAAGACCGATTGTAAATAGAGAATTTCTTGTTTTGTTTCAGCAATTTGAGTACCAATTAATTTAACGGCATTGCGCAATTTTTGATATTTTTGGAAATAGCGTTGGGCATTTTGCACAGCTGAGAGGGCTGGATTTAAGGCAATTTTTTGCAATTGGTTTTCTTTGTAATAATTAGGTAACTCAATCGCATGGAGGCCTCGCTCAATTTGTGCTTGATAGGTGGTAAGTAATTCCCCTTTTTGACGTAGTTCTTCAGCTGATTCGGATTCTACTAAGGTGCGTTCACGTTTTTTTAATTTGCTTTCATTCCGTTTTAAATCATTCTCAACTTTTTTGATTAGTTCACTCCCTTGTTGCTTCACACGATCACGTTCTGCTTTGTCGTGATAGAAGACATCTAATAGCTCACTAAGATGAGTGAAAGATTGAACAGCATCAGCCTTTTCCTGTAATGATTGATAGTCAAAAGGTGTGAAGTACTCTTTCTTTCCTATTAGGTAAATGAACCCTTTACTTGGTAGTTGTATGTCATTTTTGAAGTCTTGCCAAACTTGTAACCGTGCATTCGGAGTCTTACTTAAGCGATAGGCTAACTCATTGGCACTATCCTTGCCTAAACCTTGAAAAGCAAGCTGGAGCGACTTGGCAGAAACCTCTTGCATGGTAGATAGCATGTCAAAAGCTTCTAAATCAGTCAATGTGTATGGATTAACTGACTGCTGAGGAGGTGGAGCGAGGTAGGTTGCTCCAGGCAGCAATAAACGATACGTGTTTTGAGAACTGCCTATATGCTTAATGGCGTCTAAAATTTTCCCAGTTTGTTGATTTAACAATAAAATTGTCGAATGTCTCCCCATTAGCTCAACGACTAGGACGATATTTTCCAAATCTCCCAATTCATTTCGTTTATGAAAAATCAAATGAATCACGCGGTCATTGGCAATCTGCTGGATAGATGACAAAATAGCTCCTTCCAAATATTTTCGTAGCATCATGACAAAGTTAGGAGGCGTATCTGGGTTTTGGTACGTCATTTGTGTTAATTGGACACGTGCATACGTTGGGTGTGCTGAAAGCAGTAATTTATGAGTCGAGCCATTCGCTCGGATGACTAAAATAATTTCGTTATCATAAGGCTGGTGGATTTTATTGACTCTGCCATTAACCAATGTTTCTGTTAATTCTTGTACCATTAAATGGGTGAAAATTCCGTCAAATGACACGTTTCATCCCTCGTTTCTTTAGATTCTTTTACCATTATAACGAAACTACCATAAAAAACAAAGGTCAGAGGCCGTTTGGAGAATTGTACCTTGACGTTTTGCTTTTATTCTTGCTACTATAACGAGAGAAATGTAAGAAGCAAAGGACAAACATATGTATAAAAAGTTAAGTAACGTAATCAAGGACAATAGCAAAAAAATACAACTAACAGATAAGAAAAAAATGATGAAAAGGGCGTTGTTAGGAATTGGCCTTTTGATTGTTGTTTTTCTCGGTATACAGACTGGTCAAAAAATGCGAGTTGCTATTCGACAATCTCAAATCAATGAGGTAGCGACGGATGCGTTCCAATCAACCCAAAAATTGACCGTCATTCCTTACGGTGAATTGGAAGAGATGATTGCAAGCAAATCGGCACTTTCTGTCCTGTTTATCAGTCCTCGAACAGATCATTATGAACAAATCTTTCAAATAATTCATGAAAAAGAATCAGAAATGAATCGTACGATTTATGTGTATCCATTAATCTATCAAGTCAAAGAAATGGAGCAAACTTATCATTTAGCGACAAATCAGGCAACGTTTGTTTTTTTTCAAAAGGGACAACAAAAAAAACAGTTTACGTATGAATCGCTAAAAAAACCAATGAATGAACTCATTCCGGAAATAAACCGACTACCAATGTGGAATTTAACTGATAAAATTTCTAATTAAAAAAAGATTGACGGATGGAGATAGTTAGGGTATATTCTAAACAATATTAAAAAAAGGAGAGAAAATCATGAGAATTATTTACGTAAAAATGCAATCACAATCATGGCAAATTTGGCGTAGGTAGTTGTATTGATGGACTCAAATCCATAGATACAACTTTTTAGAGTGTACATCTAAAAACTGTATCTATGTCGGACAATTATAAGATGAGGCCGCGTAGATTATTACGCGGCTTTTGTATTTTTTACAACTGCCTAAAGATGCAGTTGTTTTTTTATGAAAAGGGGAGTAGAAAAAATGAAAAACAAAGGACTTATTTTTTCGTATGTTTTACTATTTGGTTTTTTGGTAACGATGTATGGGTACGGAATGGGCGTAAAACAAGCAAAAATACCAGCGTTAACTAAACAATCAACGCTAACAGACCATAAAACAGTGGGAATTTTACAATATGTTAGTCACCCGGCACTTGATACAATCAAAGAAGGTGTCATAGCCGGATTAAAAAAAGCTGGGTACACCGAAGGCAAAAACTTGACTATTTTTTTTCAAAACGGTCAAGCGGACCAAAGTAAACTAGCTACAATGAGCCAACAGCTAGTGGACAGTAAAGCAGATGTTTTGGTTGGGATTGCTACACCAGCGGCACAGGCATTAGCGAATACGACTCACAGTATGCCAATTGTATTAGGTGCTGTGACCGATCCTGTTAGTGCTAATTTAGTTAAGAGCTTAAAAGAACCAGGTGGGAATGTTACTGGTGTGTCAGATAAAGCACCAGTGAAGGCCCAATTTCAATTAGCCAAAAAACTTCTTCCAAAAGCTAAAACGGTAGGAATGCTCTATTCTTCCTCTGAGGATAATTCAAAATATCAAGTTGCAGAGGCGACTAAAATTGCTGATGAACTTGGTTATACGGTCAAGAAGTACGCAGTTCCTTCTACCAATGAAATCAGTCAGACCGTACAAGTGATGAGTCAATCGGTAGATTTCATTTATGTACCTTTAGACAACACGATTGCAAATGCTATGGCAAGTGTGGTTGCAGAAGCAAACAAATCAAAAACGCCAATTATTCCTTCTGTTGATACAATGGTTGAACAAGGGGGATTGGCAACTGTTGGGATTAATCAAAAAGAACTAGGTATCAAAACGGGCGAAATGGTTGCCGCGATTCTAAACGGTGATTCGAAACCGGCTACGACGCCAGTCTATACATTCTCTGACGGAGATGTTGTGGTCAATCAAAAACAAGCCAAATTATTGGGTATCACCATTCCGGAAACTATTTTAAAGAAAGCAAAAATTGAAGGTGGGGAATAGTATGAACAAATTAAGCAAGATTCTTGCGAGTATTCTTTTCTTTTCTTTGCTAGGTATAGGTGGGTATATCGTTGGGTCTCATCAAGCAAATGGAAACAAGCAAGCAACACCGAAGGCAGAAAAAAAGCACTATACAATCGGTATTTTACAATATATTAGCCACCCTTCTTTAGACCAAATTAAACAAGGTGTGGTTGACGGCTTGGCAAAAGAAGGATTTAAAGATGGAGAAAATGTGAGCATCACCTTTTTAAATGGTCAAGGAGACCAAAGTAAGCTACAAATGATGAGTCAGCAGTTAATCGGGGAAAAACCGGATGTATTAATTCCAATCGCAACACCGGCCGCCAAAGCGATGGCAAATGAAACCAAAACGATTCCCATCGTGGCGGGAGCAATCTCTGATCCTGTTGGTTCAGGCCTAGTTACAAGTTTGACACACCCTTCTGGAAATATAACAGGTGTAAAAAACGAGGCACCAATTGCTGATCAAATCACATTGCTAAAAAAATTATTACCTGATGCAAAAAAAATTGGCGTTATCTATTCAGCCAATGAAGAAAATTCAAAAAGCTATGTCAAAGCAATCACTGAAAAAGGAACCAAAGCAGGGTATGACATCAAAAGTTACGCCATTCAATCAAGCAATGACTTAGCCCAAACCGTGCAGGTGATGAATCAAGAAGCCGATGTGATTTATGTTCCTCAAGATAACGGCATTGCAAGTGCCTTTCAAACGCTGATGAATGAAGCGAATAAAGCGAAAAAACCTGTTTTTGTTTCTGTTGATAATATGGTTAAAGAGGGAGGACTAGCGACTGTTGGACAGGATCAATATCAACTCGGCATACGGACAGCCAAATTAGCCGCCAAAGTCTTAAAAGAGAAGGACAAAACGACACTTCCATTTGACGTTGTTTCAACGGGAAACGTCATAGTCAATGAAAAAAAAGCAAAAGAATTGGGGATTACCATTCCAGAAGCTATAAAAAAAGAAGCCACGGTAGTAGGAGGAGAATAAAATGATTGTTTCGTCTATTGGTCAAGGATTTTTATGGAGTGTACTCGGACTTGGTATATTCATGACATTCCGCATTTTAAATTTTCCAGATATGACAACCGAAGGATCGTTTCCTTTGGGAGGAGCTGTCTGTGTCACGGCAATTGTCCATGGTGTATCGCCTTTTCTCGCAACGCTCTTGGGTGTGATTGCTGGGATGTGCGCGGGCTTGGTAACAGGTTTGCTCTACACAAAAGGAAAAATTCCAGTGTTATTAGCAGGTATCCTTGTTATGTCAGCTTTGAATTCGGTCATGTTATTCGTGATGCAAACACCGAATTTGTCACTGCTGAATCAACCCAAAATATTAGATTTATTAAAGGTTTTTCAGTTGCCTACTAATTTTGATACGGTTTTTCTTGGTCTGATTGTTTTAATCATTCTTTTGACGGTTCTCTATTATTTTTTTCAGACGGATTTGGGCCAAGCCTATATTGCAACAGGAGATAATGAATCCATGGCACGTTCGATGGGAATCCGAACAGATCGAATGAAAATTATGGGATTGGTACTATCAAATGGTGTGATTTCACTCTCAGGAGCACTAATTGCTCAAAATGATGGTTATGCAGATGTTAACAAAGGAACAGGCGTGATTGTTATCGGATTGGCTTCAATTATTATCGGTGAGGTGCTTTATGGTGAGGTGACCTTCTTCGAACGCTTAGTAGCAATCGTAATTGGCAGTGTCATATATCAATTGTTAATATTGCTCGTTATTAAACTAGGATTTGATACCACCTACTTGAAGATTTTTTCAGCAATCATTCTATCAATTTGTTTATTAATTCCTCAATTAAAATCAGCGTTAAATTTGAAAACTGGATTGGAAAAGGAGGAATTCTAAATGACAAGATTAGAAATTAAGCAGGCAACCAAACTAGTCAATAATGGGGCCAATGAGAAAAAAATCCTCTTAAATCATTTGCAATTAACCGTTAACGAAGGAGAATTTGTGACAATTTTAGGTGGAAATGGTGCAGGAAAAAGTACCTTGTTCAATATTATTTCGGGTTCATTGAGCTTAACAAGTGGCAATATTTTATTAGATAATCTTGATATTACGAAATTAACGGAAGAGCGAAGAGCTAGTTACTTCGCACGTGTGTTTCAGGATCCAAAAATGGGTACGGCCCCACGGATGACTGTTGCCGAAAACTTATTATTAGCTCAGTTTCGTGGCCAAAAAAGACCTTTTCGCTTAAGAAATCTGCAAAAACAACGAGCTTTTTTTTACCAACTATGTGCTGAAATTGGTAATGGGCTCGAAAATCATTTGGATACACCAACTGGCAATCTTTCTGGTGGTCAAAGACAAGCACTTAGTTTATTAATGGCAACGATTAGAAAGCCAGATGTCTTACTTTTAGATGAGCATACCGCAGCGTTAGATCCAAAAACTTCGAAACAGTTGATGCATTTAACAAACAAAAAGGTACAAGAAGATCAGCTGACCTGTTTAATGATTACGCACCGTATGGAGGATGCTTTGCATTATGGTAATCGCTTGATTGTGCTACAAAAAGGAAAAATAGTTAAAGACTTTTCGGCAACAGAAAAAGAAAAATTAACAATGACGGATTTATTGAGTTTCTTCGAAGATACCTATGACGACGAAAATGACTAAAAAAGAAGGTTGACAATCAGATGAGTAGCACCTATACTAGATTCATCTTATCAGTTTGGAGCGATATATATGATAATGCATACAACGCACACACAACTGAATCATTTCTACTTTAGCTATTTTAGATAGGTTTGTATTCATGATTATGGATACAAACGAGCAGTTTGTATCTATGATGGCTAGGGAGCTTTTTGGTATGTTAACCTAAACCGCCACGTAGATGCTTTAAATCTACAGTGGCTATATACAATCGTATTCCAGTAATTTGGAAGGGATGTTCACTGTAGATGAAAATCATGGTGGACATCCCTTTTTTGCCTACAATCGTTCAAATGAAATGGAAATGATGATTTGTAAAAAGCGCACGGTTTGTTTCATCAAGAAAACTGCTTAAGTGCTTTACAAAATAATAAAGGAGACTATCAATGGATCAAAAAACAAGTATTACTGGAAAAACACGTTTGGCAGGTTTTTTTGCGAATCCCGCCAAGCATAGCATTTCTCCACTTATGCATAATACAGCTTTTGCACTTTTGGGAATTGATGCACGCTATTTGGCATTTGAACTTCCTGAAAACGGACTAGAACGAGCAATCCAAACAATCCGTGATTTTGAGATGTTGGGTGTAAATATTTCAATGCCTTTTAAAATTGAAGCAATGTCTTATATGGATGAGTTGTCAGATTCCGCAAAACTCAGCGGTTCTATGAATACGGTCGTCAATAAAAATGGGAAATTGATTGGATTTAATACGGATGGAACTGGTTTTTTAAAAAGTCTACAAAAAAGCAATCTTTCCATCACAGACCAAACAATGACCATTATCGGTTGCGGCGGTGCTGCTTCAGCAATCGTTGCCCAGGCGGCTCTTGAGGGGGCTCGAAAAATCTATGTTTTTAATCGCAAAGGTGCTTCTTTTGATTCATTCCGTCAACGAATGGTTTCAATCCATCAGCATACAACCTGTCAGATTGTATTAGCAACAATGGAGGATCAGCAATTGGTTAACGAAGCTATTTATGAAAGCCGATTACTTGTCAACGCTACGTCACTTGGCATGAAACCTCATGAATTACAAATGCCTCTATCTGAAGACAACTTGCTCCATTTATCAGCTGAAACAATGGTTGTAGATATTATTTATAATCCATTAGAAACCAAGTTGTTAAAACTTGCAAAAGCTCGAGGATGTCAAACGGCCAATGGTTTAGGCATGTTATTGTATCAAGGTGCTGAAGCTTTTGAGTTATGGACTAGTCAAAAAATGCCGATTGAAACTATTTATCCACTCATTTTACAAGAAAAAACAAAAAAATAGGAGGAATGAACATGATTATTATTATGAAACCAGCAGCAACGGAACAACAAATTACAACGGTTATCAAACGGGCAGAAGACAGTGGACTCGAGGTACAAGTCAATACTGGTAGTGAACAAGTGGTTCTTGGATTAATTGGTGATACTCGCTCAGTACAAGACATCGCCTTCAAGAGCTATGAAGGAGTTGAGGATGCAGTCAGAATTACGAATACCTATAAATTAACTTCACGGGAGTTTCATCCTGATGATACGGTTGTTGATGTGGATGGCGTTGCTATCGGAGATGGAAGTTTTGTTACGATGGCTGGTCCCTGTTCAATTGAAGGCCTCGATCAAATTCGAGTTTGTGCTGAAATTGCTAAAAAAGGTGGCGCCAAAATACTGAGAGGTGGGGCATTTAAACCACGAACTTCTCCATATGCCTTTCAAGGATTAGGTGAAGAAGGTCTGAAGCAAATTCGTCAAGCGGCGGATGAATTTGATCTGAAAGTTATCACCGAAGTTATGGATGAAGGACATATTGAGATGGTTGCTGAATATAGCGACATCATTCAAATTGGTGCACGAAATATGCAAAACTTTAAATTACTCTCAGCTGTCGGTAAAACAGGTAAGCCGATTGGGTTGAAACGTGGAATTGCTGGGACGATTTCAGAATGGTTAAATGCCGCAGAATATATCGCTGTAGAAGGAAAAAGTCCAATCATTTTTATTGAACGCGGGATTAGAACCTATGAAACGGCGACTAGAAATACCTTTGATTTAAGTGCTGTTCCAATTATCAAAAAATTCAGTCATTTTCCGATTATTGTTGACCCAAGTCATGGCACAGGCGTTTGGGATTTAGTTGCTCCAATGGCTCGTGCTGGTGTCGCAAGTGGTGCAGATGGCATGATTGTCGAAATTCATCCAGATCCTAAAAATGCATGGTCGGACGGTCCACAATCCTTAAATGAAAAGAGTTACTTACAAATGATGACCGAAGTAGACATCTTGGTAGATGCGATGAAAAAAATTCGACAACTAGAAACCATCTGAAAGAAGGATTCATTATGTTAACAATAAAAACAACCAATCATCAGTATGATATTCTCATTGAAAAAGGTGCATTGCGAAATATAGGTGACTGGCTTAACGAATTGTGGTCACCCCAAAAAGTAGCCATTATATCCGATACAAGAGTGGCGAAACTGTACGGTGACCAAGTTGTCACTAAATTGAATGAAGCGGGATTTGAGGTCTCTCTGATGATTGTACCTGAGGGAGAAGGAAGCAAATCATTGACACAAGCAGCGACGTTGTATGAACAACTAGCGAAAGAGAGTTTCACACGTAGCGATGGAATTGTCGCATTAGGTGGTGGTGTTATTGGTGATTTGGCTGGTTTTGTTTCCTCTACCTACATGCGGGGCATTCATTTTGTACAGGTCCCTACAAGTCTACTGGCACAGGTTGATTCGAGTATTGGGGGAAAAACGGGTGTCAATACGGCGACAGCAAAAAATCTCGTGGGTACGTTTTACCAACCGGACGGTGTATTGATTGACCCCGACGTTTTAACAACATTAGAACCACGGCGAATTCGTGAAGGAATTGCTGAAATTGTCAAAAGTGCTGCAATAGCAGATGCAACTTTTTGGGAAGAATTGGCAAGCTATCAAGATGAATTTGACTTAGTCGCGCATGCCGAATCTGTCATTATTCAGGCGTTAAAAGTCAAACAAAAAGTCGTTGAAGAAGATGAATTTGATAATGGCTCACGCTTGATCTTAAATTTTGGTCACACGATTGGACATGCAATCGAAAAATCGGCAGGTTATGGTGTGGTTAGTCATGGTGAAGCGGTAGCGATTGGGATGGCTCTAATCAGCCAAGCTGCTGTTAAACAAAAAACAATGCCTGAGAATACTGATAAAAAGATTATAGAAATGTTAAAAAAATTTCATTTACCAATTAGCAAAGACGGGTTAGAATTAGAAAATGAAACATTACTTAAAGCTGTTTCGAATGATAAAAAAACGCGCGGCAAGCAGTTGAAAATTATTTTATTAGAAACAATTGGAACAGCCAAAATAGTCACGATGGATACTTCCAAGTTTCGCGACTATTTAGGCATGAAGGAGGAAAAATAAGATGCGCTATATTACTGCTGGAGAGTCACATGGCCCCGAGTTAACAGCGATTATCGAAGGACTACCAGCCGGTATGCCCTTATCAGCTGAGGATATTAATAAAGAATTGATTCGCCGCCAAACTGGCTATGGCAGAGGAGGTCGGATGCTGATTGAAACAGATCGCGTACGAATTACTTCCGGAGTTAGACATGGAAAAACACTTGGCTCACCAGTAACTCTAGTTGTTGAAAACAAAGATTGGAAAAACTGGACAAAAGTGATGGGACTAGACCCAGTAACTGAAAAAGAAGCGAAAATGCGCCGTGTTGCTCGGCCAAGACCCGGTCACGCTGACTTGGTGGGAGGAATGAAATACCATCATTCAGATTTAAGAAATGTCCTTGAACGCTCTTCTGCTCGAGAAACGACGATGCGCGTAGCAATTGGTGCAATTGCTAAGAAACTGCTTGCGGAATTAGATATGCAAGTCGCTGGTCATGTGGTTAATTTAGGAGGAATTGAAGCAACGATTCCAGATACGTTGACAGTTGAAGAAGTTCGAACACGCTCAGAAGCATCCGATGTTCGAGTGGTGGATCCTGCTGTTGAACAACCGATTCGTGATTTGATTGATCAAACGAAAAGAAATGGTGACACAATCGGTGGGGTGGTTGAAGTGCTAATTGGTGGGGTACCTGCCGGCTTAGGTAGCTACGTCCAATGGGATAAAAAACTTGATGCCAAAATTGCGCAAGCAGTTGTTAGTATCAATGCATTCAAAGGCGTTGAGTTTGGCGTTGGTTTCGAAGCAGCGAATCTACCTGGTTCAAAAGTCATGGATGAAATTTTATGGCAAGAACAAAAAGGATACACGCGAAGAACGAATCGTTTAGGCGGCTTTGAGGGTGGTATGACTAATGGAGAAGTATTGATTGTTCGAGGTGTGATGAAACCTATCCCAACGCTGTATAAGCCCTTGCAAAGTGTTGATATTGATACAAAAGAACCCTACAAAGCAAGCGTGGAACGTTCAGATAGTACGGCTGTTCCTGCTGCAAGTGTTGTCTGTGAAAGTGTCGTAGCAACTGTGATTGCCAATGAAGTTCTAGAAAAATTTTCGAGTGATTCATTTGAAGAATTGAAAGCAGCGGTGACAAATTATCGTACCTATTTATCAAATTTTTAAAAAAAATAGGGGAGCGATGAAAATGAATCAAACTGTATTAATAGTAGGATTAGGATTAATTGGCAGCTCATTAGCCGTTTGTATCAAAAATGAACACCCGAATGTCACCGTTATTGGCTATGATTATCAGCCAGAAACAATGACCATTGCGCAACAACAAAAAATAATCGATGGCACTGCTACCCAGTTTGAAGAAGCTGCTATAGAAGCCGACATTATTATTTTAGCTGGGCCAATCCATACGACAATCGATTATTTGGAACAACTGTCGCATTATCAATTGAAACCAACTGTTTTAGTCACCGATGTTGGCAGTACAAAATCGGAGATTGTCGCGTATGCCACGCAGTTTCCTTTCGATTTTATCGGAGGACATCCAATGGCTGGCTCACATAAATCTGGTGTTTTAGCAGTAGATAATCGCCTATTTGAAAATGCATACTTTATTTTTACACCGACAGTAGCCATTTCAAAGCGAGTCGTCGAACTAAAAAAACTGTATGAAGGAACAAAAGCTAAATTTATCGAGCTTAGTCCAAGCGAACATGATCAAATCACTGGTATGCTAAGCCATTTGCCACATATTATTGCTTCCAGTCTAGTGAATCAAGCTGATGACTTTTCAACAGATCATCCTCGAGCGAGACAGCTTGCTGCAGGAGGATTTCGAGATATTACCAGGATTGCTTCCTCTGATCCTACGATGTGGACAGATATTCTCCTCAGCAATAAAACCTTGTTGGTGCAATTAATTGATAATTGGCAAACAAATATGAATCAACTAAAGGAATGGCTTCAAACGAATCAAAAAGAGGCAATCTACACTTTCTTTGAAAATGCAAAAGAAACACGCGATACGTTACCAATTCATCAACAAGGAGCGATACCGGGCTTTTATGATTTATTTGTCAATGTCCCGGACTATCCCGGTGTAATTGCTGAGGTAACTTCCTTAATTGCTGAAGCTGAGTTGTCACTTGTCAACGTGAAAATATTGGAAACGCGTGAAGATATTATCGGTATTTTGCAATTGAGTTTTAAAAATGAGGCGGATTTATCTTCCGCAAAGAATTATATCGAATCGCATACTCATTACCATTGTCATACAAAATAGGAGGTTTTTCTTTGAAATTACATCAAGCGAAAAGTTTAAACGGAACACTTGAAGTGCCTGCAGATAAATCCATTTCCCACCGAAGCATAATGTTTGGAGCAATTGCCAAAGGAGAAACAACTATTCATAATTTTTTGGAAGCGGAAGACTGCTTGAGTACGTTAAAGGCTTTTCAAGATTTAGGGGTACACATTGTACATGATGACAAAACAGTTACCATTCAAGGTGCTGGCTTTGATGGATTAAAACCAGCTGAGAAGCCCCTTGATATGGGAAACTCTGGTACAACAACGCGTCTCATAATGGGGATTTTGGCAAAACAATCTTTTCAAAGTGTTTTGATTGGCGATGCTTCTCTATCAAAAAGACCCATGGATCGAATCATAGAACCTTTACTTCAAATGAATGCAAAGATACATGGAGTAAATGACACGACATATGCGCCAATCACGATTTCTCCTAATAACTACCTAAACCCCATTCACTATGTATTACCTGTGGCAAGTGCTCAGGTAAAATCAGCTATTTTATTTGCAGCATTACAAGCGAATGGTGAATCGAAAATTGTCGAAAAAGAAATTTCTCGTAATCATACGGAAGAAATGATCAAGCAATTTGGCGGTTCAATTCAAGTTGAAGGAAAAACTATTCGCTTAACAGGGCCGCAAGAACTTACTGGTCAAACAATCACCGTTCCTGGGGATATTTCATCAGCAGCATTTTTCTTAGTGGCTGGTGCCGTTGCTCGAAACAGTAAAATTGTTTTAAAAAATGTAGGAGTAAACCCAACTAGGACAGGGATTCTTGATGTATTGACGGATATGGGCGCAAATTGGACGATTCTTCAGGAAGATGTACATAACCAGTCGGCTGATATCGAAATTAGTTCATCAAACTTAGTTGCAACGGAAATCGGTGGTGATATCATTCCGCGTCTAATTGATGAAATTCCGGTGATTGCCCTTCTTGCGACGCAGGCGAGTGGCACGACTGTAATAAAAAACGCCGAAGAACTGAAAGTAAAAGAAACAAATCGAATTGATGCTACTGCAAAAGAATTACGAAAGCTTGGAGCAAGTATTGAAACGACACAGGATGGCTTAATTATTCATGGTCCAACAGCTTTTCACGGTGGACAAGTTTCTAGTCATGGGGACCATCGAATTGGGATGATGTTGCAAATTGCTGCTTTGTTAACCGATGAACCAATCGAGTTGGAGCATCCTGAAGCAGTTTCCATCTCTTATCCGCAATTTTTTGATGACTTTGACCATTTAATCGATAAGGAAGGATAACTATGCAAATTGTTTTGGTAGGATTCATGGGGTCAGGAAAAACAACGATTGGGGGCTTATTAAGCCAAAAGATGAGCCAAACGTTTATTGATACGGATGAGACAATAACGACAAGAATTGCGATGAGTATTCAGGAATATTTTGATATCTATGGTGAAGATACCTTTCGACAAGTTGAAACGCAAGTCCTTGCCGAATTAAGTGAGAAAAAAGGAATTTTGGCGACTGGTGGTGGAGTTGTCACAAATAAAGAAAATCGTATGATTTTGAAGCAATTGCCACACGTTGTTTACCTTAAAACGGATCCTGATGAGTTCATTCGGCGACTAAAAGCAGACTCTACAAATGTACGCCCATTATTTCTGTCACGTTCCTCAGAAGAAATGATTGATTTATTTCATCAGCGTGAGGCTTATTATCGGGAGGTTGCTTCACACATTATTGATACAACGGAGAAAACTCCTGAACAGATTGTTCAGGAAATTATCAAAGAGGTAGGTGATAGAAACTGAAAATTGGTTATTTAGGCCCAAAAAATTCATTTACTTACCAAGCAACAAATGCGGGATTTCCCAATTTAATCCAGCTTGCCTTTCAAACGATTCCTAAGTGTTTAGAAGCCATTAGTGACCAAAGAATTGATATGGCAGTTATTCCAATTGAAAATTCCTTGGAAGGATCTGTTCACGCAAGTATGGACTATTTGTTTCATTCAAAAGATTTAACTGTCAAGCAAGAAATGATTTTACCGATTCGTCAACAGCTCATGATGGTTGATCCAAATAAGAAGCCGGAAGTGATTATGTCACACCCACAAGCCTTGGCGCAATCTCAAGCCTACTTAAATGAGCACTATCCAACTACTCCTATTGTTCAGACACCATCAACCACTTATGCCGCGGAATATGCTTCAGCGCATCCAGATGAAGCTGTCGCAGCCATTGCTTCTAAACAAGCTGCTGACGCATTTTCTTTACGTATTATTGGACATGATATTCAAGACAATGATCAAAATGAAACGCGATTTTGGGTTATAACGAAACGATGCACACAGGATAGCCGACAACAAAACGTAACCAAGGGAAAGCTCTCTTTTTTCTTAACCTTACCATCAAATCAGCCAGGTGTACTTCATAAAATGTTAGCAGCCTTCGCATGGCGAGGAATAGACTTGGCAAAAATTGAATCACGGCCGTTGAAAACAAGTCTTGGTCAATACTATTTCATTATTGATTTAACAGTCGATGAAAATGAGCCGCTAATCCAATATGCTTTTGAAGAAATCGCATTGTTAGGTGCAGAAATTCGAGTATTAGGCCCTTATGAAATCCGCATGATTTCAGCAAGTGGCGAACAATGATTAGAAAGTGTACAAATTCAGCAACTTGATGAATATCTAGAGACACTTGATTAACTATTATCTTTTTGAATCCATTCGAAAAAGAAGGCAGTTTAGATGTCTTCTTTTTTCTTGTTTTGTTCAATTGAAAAAAGAAAACAAAATTTTTCATGTTCAAAAATACATGATAAGGAACACAATAAAACTGGATCTGGGGTTTATTAATTTTTTCTAATTCACTCTTTTAGTTTTTTAGGTAGTAAGGTATCCTATACTATAAGATATTGTTTTATAGGGGGAACTAGGATGAATAAAAGAATGGATCGCCACAATAAAGGGGAAAATGATCTATTCTCAAGAGAAGCTTATCGACGATCAAAACTTGAAAAACAACTGGATGAACAAGAAAATCAAAACCTTGAAACGAATTGGTCTGATAGGGTGGATGAACCAAATGAGGACTTAAGTGATTATTTAAATGAGGAAACCAAAACTTCTGAAAATGATGAAGATGAGGATTTCTATTACTATGAACAAAGGAATAGCAAACCGCAAACACGTATGGCTCACCAAAAGCAACATCGTCAATCCATATATAGAAGTAATCAGGAGAAACGAAGAGGAGTCGAATCTAGTCCGGAAAAAGAAGCTACCTTTACACAATCATTTAAAGAGGACGAATTTGCAGAACGTCCTGCAGAAAAAAAGATGGAACAAAAACCAAAGAAGCAAAAAAAGAAAAAACATCATTGGATTCGTACAATTCTTTTGCTGTTGTTACTTATCATTGGTTACTGTGCTGGAGGATTTTATTTAGGTCAAAAAGACGCAAGAAAGGAAACATCCACGTTAAAACCTCAAGCATTTAATGGTGTTGTATCAGCAGATGGCGCAAAAAACATTTTACTAATCGGGAATGACAGTCGTGACGGTGAAAACTCACGGGCAGATACGATTATGATTTTAAGCTTCGCAGGAAAATCAAAGAAACCCAAACTAATTTCAATCATGAGAGATTCCTATGTCGAAATACCTGGATACAATGCAACCAAGATTAATGCTGCGTATGCATATGGAGGCGCAGAATTATTAAGAAAAACAATTAAACAAAATCTAGGTGTAGATACGAAATATTATGTAACTGTTGATTTTCAGAGTTTCGAAAAAGTTGTCAATGCTTTGTATCCAAAAGGAGTAAAAATCAATGCGGAAAAATCATTGGATTTAGACGGGATACAAATTGATAAAGGGGAACAAGTAATGGACGGCTTAAAACTTCTACAGTATGCTCGTTTTCGGCATGATGAAGAGGGAGATTTTGGTCGGATTCGTCGTCAACAACAAGTTATGACAGCCATCTTTGCTCAATTAAAAACACCTATGGCTATCTTGCGATTACCTTATGCGGCTGGTAAGGCATTAGGGTACACCGCAAACAACATTCCATTTAGTTATTACGCTAAAATTGGCTTTTCAATGTTAAGAGGAGCTTCTGCAATCGAACGTTTATCAGTACCAGCTGACAGTTCCTGGGAATTTGGGACAACCTCAAATGGAGAAAGCGTTATTTATTTTGATAATGACGTAGAAACAGAAGCTATTAGTAAGTTTCTTGCGCAATAAAGATGATTTTTATTTCAAATAGCAAGTTATTTATGCTATATTATAATTAATGTGAAAAATTTTTCGAAACGGGGAAATGAAATGAAACTAGCCATAGTTACTGATAGTACCGCTTTTATACCTGAAAGAGTACGTGGCCATAAAGATTTATATGTTATACCTATCCCAGTTATTATTGATGGAAAAAGTTATAACGAAGGAATTGATATTGAACCAGATGAATATTACCAGCTTCTAAATAATAGCGAAGAATTTCCGACAACATCTCAACCTTCATTGGGTGAAACGTTGCAAGTTTATAGAGATTTGAAAGCAAAAGGTTACGATACTGTTATAAGCATTCATCTTTCTTCCGGTATTTCTGGTTTTTATTCTACTTTATTTGCAATTAAAGATAGTGTAGAAGGGTTGAAAATTTTACCTTATGATTCATTGATTACTAGTATGCCTATGGGACATATGGTAGAAGCGGCATTGGATGGTATTGATAATGGTCAAGATTTACACGCGATTATGGATCATTTAGATATTATCCGGGACAATACGTATGCCTACTTAATTGTGGAAGACTTAAATAATCTTGTTCGTGGCGGTCGTTTGACAAATGGAGCAGCGTTAATCGCAGGGTTACTGAAAATTAAGCCGATTTTAACCTTTGATCAAGGAAAAATCGTGTTGTTTGAAAAAATTCGCTCTAGTAAAAAAGCATTTAAACGAGCGGAAAAAATTATTGGCCAACGTATAAATGAAATCCCATATCCCGTAAAATTATATGTAATTCATGCAAATAATATAAGTTTGGCACTTGAAGAAAAAGAACGTCTGCAAAAAGAATATCCCAATGCAATTATTGAAGTTGGTCATTTTGGACCTGTAATCGGCACTCATTTAGGCGAAAAAGCCATTGGATTGGCATTATCGGCACAATAATTTGTTGAAATTGAAAAGCATGGATTTTTTTCATGCTTTTTTTGTTTTTTTAAATGAAAAAACAATAAAGTAATAATGATTTATAAGAGTCATGAGACAGTTAGTTCTTGATTAAACTTTGTATAATATATATTATGTAAACTAAAATAATAAAAAAAGATTATTGCCATCTTACCTACCAAAATCACCCCTTTTTTCCCTTCCTCCCTCTTTCATTTAAAGCAGAAAGCTAGCTATTGCACGAAAGATGATTCCAATCATGCAATAGCTAATAACTAGGTATGATTATTTTAATAGTTCATAATGCAATTCAGCACGTGTGTTTTCAATTTAGTAAATAATTGTCCCTAATTTTTTTTAAATAACATGTATCTTAGTCAAAACCTTCAAGCATTATTAAAGAATGATAAAGCCTACCCATGCCTATGTTCACGTATTATCCGTTAGAATGGACGTCTTCTTCGCAAAAAAGCGGAATCAGTTTTTTCAAAGCCTACCTTAGGATAATAATCTAAGGCTGATGGAGCTGCTAAGAGGACCAAAGAAACATCTGGACCAAGTTGGGAGTAAAGCTTTTCAATTAACTTATGACCAATCCCTTGCTTTTGATACTCTTTAGCAACAGCTAAATCTGATAAATAACAAGCATAACTAAAATCAGTTAATGCGCGTGCAATACCAATTAACTGATTGTTTTCCCAAGCATTCCATAAAATATCCGAATGTTCGAGCATTTTTTGCAATCGCGGCAAATCATTAACTGGTCTATGAATGCCAGATGATGCAAATAACTGGGCTAACTCACTGGCCGTAATTTTTTTATTTTGAGTGTAAGTGATCAAACGTGTTCATCCCCAATTTGTATTTTCTATCTTTCGAACGACTTTCCTTGCGATTGCACTAAGATAAAACTTCTTCCATCACCATTGAACCAACTTGTTGTAAAAAATTTTGACCTAGTTGACAGTGGCTCAATGCTTGCTCTTGCTGCGCGTTATCTTTTTCCTTTTGTTGAGTAAATACCGCAAGCGTGATCGTTTTTTTCTGGTATGCTATCCGACAGACATCATGGTAGATGCCGTTTAGTGTCCCATTTTTGCTAAATGTCTTTAAATGTGGAATGTCTTTCTCAGTTATACTGGCTAAGAGCCCTTCACAAAATTGTTGATGCGCAAGAGCCGTCCTAATGAGTGCATAGCTTTTTTTCTTTGAAAAATCAGTTGGTTCTTTGAAAATATCAACCATCATTTGAGCTGCATCTTGTGCAGAAAGATGATTTTGATTCGTTGCGTTCAAATCCATAAAATAACGTTGTAAGTTAGCAGAAGGATACTTCCTTTTTAGCCAGCTTTGAATGGTTTCCATACCATAGTGATCCATTAAGGTGTTGGCTGCAGTGTTATCAGAAACCATTACCATCAACTGCAATAATTCACTAATTGTCCAGGCTGTTTTTTGATTCAGCAAATATAATACACCTGCACCAGGTACTCTTTTGGAAAGTTGGAGTATTTTTGAAAGTCCCTGTTGAGATTCATTTTCGGCAATATATAAGGCAATCCCTAATTTAATTGTACTTGCTGCTGGGAAGATTTCCTTTGCGTGATAATTGAAGAGGGTCTCTCCTTTTTCATCCAATAAACTGATGCCAATTGTTAAATCTTCTTCATGGTTGGATAGTAATTGTTGCCAGCTTTTTTTTTGTAAATTGATCATTCCCAATACCTTCGAATCATACAAAGTTCCTTTTGATAGTTGGTATCAATCATGTGGGTGATTAAAACTTTTGAACCAGGTGTCTGCGAATGAATCATGAGGTCACTCCCTAAATAAATGCCTACATGATGAATAAAGCCTTTCCCCTCTTCATAGGCAAAAAATAACAAATCTCCAGGTAATGCCTCTTCGAAAGTGACTTCTTTTCCGGTCAATGCTTGCTCATGAGCATCTCGGGCAAGTAAGATATTGTGAACGCGGTGAAGACTATAGGCGAAGCCCGAACAATCAAAACCAGAACCACAAATTCCTCCCCATACGTAACTCAATCCTAGAAATTGTTTGGCCAATTTCACAATATTTTTAGCAAGAGCTTCCCCAGTCAATGCAGTTGTTTTTTGGCAATACCGGCGGTCGATTGTCGCTTGCCCCAGTGGAGTATGAATCAAATAATTAGTGGGCCATTCCTCAATGATTGGGAAAATACAGCCAAATGGGTACTCAACTTCCGATACTAGGCCATCGCAAAAATGCAACGGAGCATATTGGCAAATGATTGCTACTTTTTCGACATTATCTAGGTCATATGAAATCGGAATCGCATCATCCTCTTCAATCCACCCTTCGTATCCTTTTGCTTCTCCTACTTTCCCCTGTGTGACAGCAGCCACTCTTTTCCATCCTGGTCGTTCTTCTAAAACTTCAACGGGATCACCGAAAAGTAGTTCAGAATCTACTAAGTCAGCATCGTGAAGCAATAGGGCATCTTTCCCAGTTAATAGTCCTAACTCCGCACTGATGGACTGATTTATCGTCGACAACACAGGATTCATTTCTGGACGTTTCCACAAAAAAACATGGCGTTTTTGGATAATTTCTTTCATGCTAATCCCTCCTCCATTGTAATGCCTAAACCAGCTTGATGGGATAATGTTAACATATTTCGATTGATAGTAAAGCCCATTTGTTTTTTTGCCTGATCGGTTAATTTCCACATAAATGGTACGTCCAAATCATTGTATGTGATTGTATTCATGCCGGCTGCAAAATGAATTGCTGCCGCCATGCCAACATAACCTTCAATCATCGAACCCATCATACAAGGGATGTTTTCTTCCTTAGCCAATCGGAAAATTTCTAAAGCCCCTTGAATACCAGCTGTTTTCATTAATTTAATGTTAAACATATGGCAGGCTTGATGATCAATGAGCACTTGGGCGTCTGCTAAGCTATAAAGGCTTTCGTCAGCCATTATTGGGAATGGACTATGTGCAGTGACATAAGCCATTCCTTTGATATCATGTGCTTTAACTGGTTGCTCAATAAATTGAATGGGTAGTCCCTTCCATGATTGAATAATTTCAACCGCCTCTTTTGGGCTCCAACCTTGATTGGCATCAATTCGAAACCGTATTTTCCCATCGAGAGCTTGATTCATAGCCGTTAATTTGGCTACCTCCACTTCTGGATCGTCCAAGCCCATTTTTACTTTTAATTCAACAAACCCTTTTTGAGCATACGCTCGCGCATCATTCACCATTTTTTCTTCAGAGCCAATACTAACAGTGTAGTCAGTTGCCAAAGATGGGCGGGTACCACCTAGATATTGATAGAGCGGTTGGTGTTGTTGTTTGGCTAAAGCGTCAAAAACAGCGATGTCAATCGCTGCTTTTGCGCTCGTCGCATGAGAGACAAGCTTTTTTAATTCTGATAACAGTTGGAACGGTTGGGTCAATTCACGATTAAGTAAATATGGTCGATAATGCTGTTCAATATCTCGCAGGATTCCTTCTTGGGTATCACCGGTAATCGCTGGTGTTGGTGCGGCTTCGCCAACGCCGATAATGCCGTTATCCATATAGATTTTTACCCGAATGACATCTAAAGCTTGAACTTCTCTAAGGGCGGTCTTAAAGGGGGTTTTTAGTGCAATCGGAAATAACTCTGTTCGAACTTCTATTATTTTCATTCTATACGACTCTTTCTTTTTGAAGTTATTTAATGTATGCCCATTTGAAATCATATTGAGCACCTGCTGGGTGACTAACAATTCCCTTGAGGCTAGAAGAACGCAAGTGAGCTTCTTTTGGTTGATACAGTGGTACGATACCCATGTCATCATTTAAAATCGTATCTGCATCAATCATATCTTGCCAACGTTTCGTTTCATCATTTGCATTTTGGTTTGCTGCAGCTGTGACTGCTTTATTATAGTCATCGTTTAGCCATTTGCCTCGATTATACGAACTGTCTTTTAAAAATAAGTCTAGGAATGTACTTGGGTCATTGTAGTCGGCCACCCAGTTATTTAGTGCTACTTGAAAGTCCCCAGAATTGACCCGATCCAAACGAACAGTCCCTGGTACAGGTGTTAAATTAACTGTGATACCAGCTAAAGTATCTTCTATTTGTGCCTTAAGGTATTGTGTAACTTGTTTTGTTGCATCGGTATCTGATGAAATGAAATCAAAACTTAAACTTGTAATCCCTAGTTCAGACTTCGCTTTTTCCCAATATTCTTTTGCTTTTGCTTTATCATAATCTAATGAGAGTCCTGCATCTTTTGTAAAATCTGCTTTGGTTTCAGGGTTAAACGACATACCTGATGGAATTAATCCGGTTGAAACAACGGAACCATTTCCCAATATATTTTCTACTAAACTTTCACGATCAATTGCATAGGAGATTGCTTTTCTTAAATTGGCATTTCGATAAGGAGAATTATTCGCAGCTTGATTAAATTCAACATAGAATGTGGCTGCAAGTGGTTCAGCAATGTATTCCTTGTCATTTGCTTTTTGTTTTGCAAGTTCTCCACTTAGAGAAATATCTTGTGCTTGACCATCTTGGAACATGTTGTACGCAGTTGATGTTTCTTTTACGACTGAGAAGTTAATGGTGTTTAATTTGACTTTTTTCTTATCCCAATACGTATCATTTTTTACTAATTTCCATTCAGTATCAATTCCAGGTCCATCGTATCCTTCTAATTTGAAGGGGCCATTAAAAATTAAATTGTTGCTGGTTGCTGCATATTTCGTTCCTTGTTCTTCAATATATTTTTGATTTTGTGGGAAGAATGAAGGAAATGCTAATAATGATGGAAAATAAGGTGTTGCTTTGGTTAAGGTAATTTCTAATGTATAATCATCAATGGCCTTTACACCTAATTCTGAAACAGCTTTTTTGCCATCTGCAATATCATCGGCATTAACGACATTTGAAAACATGAATGCGTACTGTGAAGCGGTCTTGGGATCAACGGTTCGTTGCCAACCGTAAACATAATCTTTCGCAGTTACTTTGTCTCCATTGGACCATTTCGCATCTTCTCGTAGCTTAACAGTATATGTTTTACCGTCTGATGATACATCGGCCAAACTTTTTGCACCAGCAGGAATTGGTTGGTTATCTTTGTCCAAGCGATAGAGCCCTTCATCATAGTTGTTAATCATGTAAAAACTTAGGGTATCCGTTGCTAACGATGTATCTGCTGTTGCTAATTCTGAACCAATCAATTGTGTAAATTCTTGTTTCTTTTCACTTGAAGAAGTAGTTTTGGAGCTGGATTGATTATTGTAACAACCACCCAATAAAAACAAACCTAGAATAGAAAAGCTTATCCGTGTCATTCTCCCTTTTTTCATTGATAATCCCCCTTGATTTATTTATTTTATTAACCTAATTTCATTAAATTTTAATTAAAAATAACAAATTAGTCAACTAAGTCTATTTATTGACAAATAGGAAAAAATGATTCCAGTTAAAAAGAACGTTATTTTGGCTAGCTTTTTTTTAGTTTCGTCCCAAAATAGGATGATATTAAAGAAAAAATAGCTTTTCAATCAAGGTTTCATTCAAGAAAAGGTCTTTTTTTCTACATTCTTCTTTTTACTTATCGGTAATTATGTTTTCTTTTTTTCTGCTTTTTTCTTATTTAATTAGGATAATTATCATTAATTTTATCTTTTTTTAATAAATCTATGTTTATATGTTAGCTTTTTTGCTATAATTTGGAAAAATTAAAAAATAAAAAGAATGGGGTTAGGTTATGAAATTGTGGAGACTTATTCAGCGACTGAGTCTAATTCAACAAATTATTTTTGGTATTATTATTGGGGCGATTTTGGGAACAATTGTCCCTTCGTGGTCTTTTCTAACTATTTTAGGTGATTTATTTATTGGTGCCTTAAAAGCCATTGCTCCGCTGCTCGTCTTTTTCTTAATTATTGATTCACTAGCAAAGCATAAAAAAGGAACCAAGACGCACATGAAAACGGTCATTGTCCTTTATTTTTTGGCAACATTTATTGCTGCACTAACTGCTGTAATCGCAAGTTATCTTTTTAAAGTGAGTCTAGTTTTGCCGAATGCAGTGACCGATCAAACAGCTCCTGATAATCTTCAAGCGATTTTAAGTGGCATTTTAACAAATGCCGTGGCAAATCCAGTCAGTGCGGTTGCTGAAGGAAACTACCTAGCGCTTCTCTTATGGGGCTGTGTACTTGGTCTCGGATTCCGACATGCGTCTGAAGGGACCAAAAAAGTATTATCAGATATTTCTGAGGTGATTTCAAAAGCAGTCCAAGGAGTCATTCTTTTTGCTCCTCTCGGGATTATTGGCTTAGTATTTACAACAATCTCCGAAATTGGCTTGGGTGGAATGGCTGCTTACTTAAAAATTATTCTACTGGTTGTGGGGACGATGTTATTTGTTGCCTTTGTCGTGTATCCATTTATGGTTTTTCTGTTATTAAAGCAAAATCCATATCCATTGACTATCTATACGATGAAAGAGAGTGGCATTCCTGCCTTCTTTACTAGAAGTTCTGCAGTAAATATTCCAATTAATATGGAATTGGCAGAAAAGTTAGGCCTAGATCGTCAATCTTATTCGATTTCAATTCCATTAGGTGCAACAGCGAATAGCGGTGGCGCAGCTATCACCATTTCAGTGATGACGTTAGCTGCGGCACATACCTTGGGAATGCAAATACCAATTACGTTGGCTTTCTTACTCTGTCTTTTATCAGCTATTTCTGCGACAGGTGTTTCAGGAATCGCCGGTGGAAGTTTGTTGTTAATTCCCCTCGCATGTAGCTTATTTAATATCCCTAATGACATTGCTATGCAAGTTGTAGGGGTTGGCTTTATTATCGGTGTGATTCAGGATTCGGTCGAAACGGCTGTTAATTCAGCAAGTGATTTATTATTTGCTGCGACTGCTGAATTTTATGATTTGGCAAAAGCAGGAAAGCCTGTCGACGTGAATCAACGCGTTAAAATTGCTCAATCAAAAGGCTTATCGGATACCAATTTTTCACTAGATAGTGAATAGAAGGAAAAACATAAAACAAACGAGCTGCTTTTCAAAAGGCCAATGTCCAATGAGCCCAATTGACTGACAGTTCGTTTGTTTTTTTTCATTTATTTGAGGATACGTAGCAATTCAAATGTAATTTTATGTGTATTTTTGATGAGAGACCCGTTCAAAAAGAGAGTTTCAATTTCTTCAGTTAGTCGCTGCTCTTGCTGTTGCTCCTGCTCAAAATAATCGTTGACGAACTGTTTGGTTATAACTTCTTCTTTTTGATAAGAAAAGGTTTTGCTGACCCATGGAAGATCTTCTTTCGCCAACCACTTTTTGAATGATTTAAAAGGAACTGGCCGTTGCATTTGATTTAGCAATAATGTTTCCAGTGGTGTAAAAACAGTATCGACATCTTCCAGAATCTGTATTAGAATCAGCTGTTTTTTTGCCATACGTAGCAGCGATTGCAACTGTTGCAATGTATGTAAAGAAGGATTCATTGCAGAAAAAACAAGGTCATATTGCTGTGGAATTGAATTGGCACAAAAGGTTTCTTGATCACTTTGAATGTATTGAATGTTTTTGTTAGGATGAATGCTTTTTGCTTTGTTCAACATATTGGCCGAAAAGTCTACTAACAGATAGTTATTGACATAAGGTGCGATAGCTGGTAAATATTTGCCATAGCCCCCTGCTAGATCAACAAATAAACCACAAGGGAGACACTGGCTTTCGAGCAAATACTTCGCAACATCTTCCGCTATCGTTGTAAAAGATTCTTGTTGAATAGTATAGTACTCATCAGCAAATCCATCCCAATAGTTTTGTTGCTCTTCTAAATAATCCATGAGCGCCCCCCTTTCTTTTTTGAGGCGAAAAAAGCCATCTTTTCTAACTCCAATTTCGAGTAGAAAAACCGGCTTTTTTCTGTATGCGTTTCTATTAAGATTCAACAATCAATGGCACCAAAAACGGGTAATGTGTAAAGAAATCTAAAATTGATCGCTTTCGTGTTCTTGAGTTGATTGTCAAGGTGACCGGCAATTTTGAACTATCGAAGTGGACCGATTGATTTTGATTTAAGAGTACCGTGTAGGTATGCTCCCCCTCTTTTTCAAAATCATAAGCCACATCTTCCATTGTCGTAATAAAAATATCGTCTAAAATTTTTTCGTTGATTGTGACTTGCGTTGTAAGATGGACCAATAACGCATTGGAATTATCTAGGAAGTTGGGCAATACTTCAAAACCAAGCGCTTTGAAATGGGTTAGTAGCACGTTTAAATCATAGTTAATCAGTGAAAGTTGATTTCTGGAAAAAATTTTTTCTACATGCCATAGACGAATTAGTTCCAATACGTCCTTTTCTGAAACATTGACTTGCATTTTTTTAGTGTCCAGAGCAATGAGTGGCAAATAAGCCGTTTCAAAGCGAGTATCTAACACATTCATTTTAAAATTTAACACAAGTTGATGGCTGTCATTTACACGATAGTTCGTTAAAAAATGTTTCGTTTCCCATGTATTAAAGGCGTCTACCTTTGCTAATTCAATTGCTCGAAGGGGTTTTAATAGTTCATACGTAAAATAATCGAGTAAACTAGCTTTGGCAATCGCAGAGATAGGTGTATCGTTGACGATAAATTGATTATACCCATCCAACAATGAATCAAAATCAGCTTCAATCAACAACTTGCGCAATTTTAAATCGGCTAATTCTTCTTCCGCTGATTGAATATACTGTAAAATTTCTTCGTGTTCCTGCTCTTTAAACAAATAATAGGAATCTACACTATCAGTTTGCGACATTGATGGCGGGTTTTCCCCAGTAGTCGCTGTTTTAGTGGTTGGTTTCTCAGGATTTTCTAAATCTTCAGGATAATCCGCTACCGTCAAAATTTCTTTTTTGACTACTTCAACAGTGGTTTGTTCGTTTTGATTTTTGTCTGTCTCACTCATGCGCTTGCCCCTCCTTCTCAGCTAAATAATCATGCATAAAGGTTTGAATTTGGTCTCCCATCAAAGAAAATGAGGAAAAATGGCGATTAATTAACCGTAATTCTTTTGTGATAATGGCTTGCTTTAGACGCATGGACTGGTAGTTTTTCATTAATTGGTTGCGTTGATTTTCGAGTTGTTGTTTATCGTTCACAAAACGTTGCAATTCTTCTTGGTGCTGGGTTAATTTTGAAATTTTTTGATTCAATTCTACTAATTCGTCATCTGTTTTTGAACGCGCAAAGAAGCCTTTTGAGGTTTCTTTTTTTTCTTCAACGGTTCGGTTTAGCTGCTTCAATTGCTCTGTCACTTCTGTTAATTCTTCTTCTGCTGTAATCGAACGCGCCGTCAATGCATCCATTTGTTTTTCAATAGCAACAAGTGGCTTCTCCTCATTGATTTGTAGTTTTTCCCATTCTTCTTCTATCTCGGGAAGGACAAAAACTTCTGGGATACTTGCATCCAAACCAAACGTTGGTCGTTCATGATAGTATGTTCCTAATTGATAGTACTGTAATGTGGGACTGACTTTTTCCGCTAATTTCATGAATGGGAAGGTAATCAAAAAGCTATCATGCAATTTCTTCATCAGCAACTCGTCAATTTCATGGTTTTGATTGGCCGTACTTTTTAATTCATGATGAAGACGACCTTTGTAAATTCGGTAAATCGCAGGAATATTTTCTGTCCGAATCGCTTCTTCAAATTCTTGCAAATCCTTAAGCATTGAACCGATGTTTTGCGATGCAACATCTTTAATCGTTTCAAAATTAGCATCTGGCATCGCTGGTTTCGGTGGATTTTGTTTGCTGGTTTCTTCCGTCATGCCTAAACCTCCTTTATCATTTACCTTTTTATTTTATCATCAAACATGAAAAAAAGGGATTGATAACAATCCCTTTTCCTTGATTATTCCCATAATCGCTTTTAGTCAATTAAATCGCGAGTTAAAAAATGAATTTGTTGCTGTGAATCTCTTGTTAAGCGGGTTTCTTCCTTTAGATAAGTGAAGACTAGCTCCTTTATGTCAGGATTTTCTAACATTTTTTCATAACCTTCAAATATTGCTTGAATATAGTTTTTATATGCTTGCTTTTTCTTTTGTCGTTTCTTCACTGGCCACCATCCTTTTCACTCGTTTATCTTATCAAGTGTGTTCAAGATTGACAAGAGGAAATGGTCTTTTTTAACGATATTGATAAGCGAGGCGTTCACCATTTGGAATGGGAAATGTCACGGTGCCACAATATTGAAACCCGACTGACTTCGCAACTTTTTGCATCCCAATATTCATTTGGTGCGTGTCAATACGAATATCCTTCTTCCCAGATTCTAGTAAGTGTTCAATCAAACGACGAAGAAAAATTTTTCCTAATCCTTGGTTGGCTTCTGAGGCATTGACCGCAAAGCGATGAATCGACACATAGTCAGCGCTAGGGGAGTGCCAGTTTCCGTCAATGGCTTCATACACTGGATCGATACCTGGGATAAGCGAAGCGACTGCCACTACCTGCTGATCCGTTTCCAACACGTAGGTCCATTGCTGTTCTATATCTTTTCGCATCCGCTCTTCGGTTGGTCCGTAGCCCCTTTGCCATTGCGGGGAACCTTGTTTTTTGAGTGATTGAATGCCACTCGTTAAGATGGCCATGATTGCTGGCAAATCTGTTTCAGTTGCTTGTCTTAAGATCATCTTATCCCCCTTTTTTTAAGAAAAGCTCTTTACTTTTCCTCTGAATTCGTCAATGGTTGCATAACCCTTTTGTTTCATAATTGCTTCTAGTTCACGAGTTAAACGATCAAATATCGCAGGCCCTTCTTTATGAAGCTGCGTGCCCACTTGCAATAATGTTGCACCACAAAGTAAATGTTCAAACGCATCTTGACCGGTTGCAATGCCACCAGTTCCAATAATTTGAATATCATCTTTTAACCGTGTGGCAAAGGCGCGGACGTTTGCTAAAGCAGTTGCCTTAATCATTGGGCCACCGAGCCCACCAAAGCCATCTTTTGGTTTGATAACGACTTTTTCGGAATCGAGATCAATCACTAAGCCATTGCCTACTGAATTAATAGCATTCACATAAGTTAAAGGAAATTGGTTTAAAATTTTGGCCATTTCATCAAAATGAGCAAAATCAAAATATGGTGGTAATTTAACTCCTAAAGGCTTTTGATAGCTGTCAAATACTTGATTCAACAAGCGCTCTGTCTGCTCAAAATCATAGGCTAATTGAGTTTTTCCAGTTACATTAGGGCAAGATAAGTTCAACTCAGTTATGCCATTGAATGAGCTTGCTGCTAATCGACGCAACATGTCCAAATTTTCATCGGTATTCATACCCGAAATAGAGAAGAAACAAGGTTTGGTATAGGGCGTATTGGTCACATACTCGAGATAATAATCGAATCCTTTATTTGGTAAGCCCATCGAATTGATGCTGCCCGTTGGTAAGTTAATATAACGTGGTTCAGGATTTCCCAGACGTGGCAATGGTGTACAGCTTTTTGTGATCAAGGCACCAGATGAAGAATGATCAAGTTCGTCCAATTCTTCGGTTGTCATGCAGTGCACACCTGAGGCATTCAGAAATGGGTTTTCAAATTCATGATTAGCAAATACAGTTTTTAACATAACGATTCTCCCCTCATTTTTTCCTAGTGTAGCTTTTTTAGCGAAAGAAGGCAATGATAAAAAAGAATGATTTATCTGCTCCTTGTTTTTTATTACTTATAAGTAGCTGTTTGACTCTTGTGGCCAAAAGATGGTTCTTTCCAGATAAGATAAAAAAGGATCATACCAAAGGAGGAGTCTACTTGAGCCCAATTCAATTTAGTGAAATAACAGAGAAAGAATATCAGGTATTTGAAGCAAATAGTACCAATTTTTTTCAAACAACCGCAATGGCCAATTTTATGGAAGTTCGTGGCTATGAAAGAAAGAGCGACTGTTAAAACGGGCAGTCGCTCTTTCTTTTGAAATGACCAGACCCTCTTGCGAATTCTGTCACTTTTGTATTTGTTTTTTCTTTGCAGTCGACATCATCAATCGAATGCGATTTAATTGATTGACAATCGACACCCCTGGATCATAATCAATCGGAGCAATGTTGGCTTGTGGATAACGTGTACGTAGCTCCTTTAGCACGCCTTTCCCAACAATGTGATTGGGCAAACAGCCAAATGGTTGCAGACAAACAATGTTATTCACGTGTTCATCTAGTAATTCAATCATTTCAGCTGTTAAAAACCAACCTTCTCCAGTTTGATTGCCAATCGATAAGATATGGCTTGCTTTATCGGCTAAGTCCTCGATTGGAGCGGATGTATGAAATCGTTCGGAAGCGTCCAAGGATTTTTGTAAGGGTTGTTCGACCACAGACAATAATTTTAGGAGCAATTGTGCCGTACGCTTACTTTTTAACGGCATGCCCAAATGTTCTTCTTTCCAAATTTGATTATAAAGAGAATATTTCATAAACCCTAAAATGTCTGGAACAACAACTTCTGCTCCCTCTGATTCAAGCAAGTGAACAATATCATTGTTTGCAATTGGGGAGTATTTTACCAATATTTCCCCAACTACCCCCACTTTTGGCTTTTGAATGTCTTGGATTGGTATTGTATCAAAATCATGGATGATTTTTTTCACGGTACGATTGAATTGCGTTAAGGAACCATTTTCAACATTATTCGCCACTTTTAACAACCATGCTTGATGCAATTGATTGGTGGCTCCCACTTTTTGTTCATATGGTCGCACGCGATAGACTAAACGTTCAAATAAATCGCCATACAAAACAGCTAGTAACACCCGCTTCAGCATCTTATAAGAATAGGTGAAACCTGGATTTGTTTCGACCCCTTGATTACCGAATGAAAGCGAGACGACTGGAATTTGTTCAAATCCAGCTTCTTTTAATGCTTTTCGTAGTAAAGGAATGTAATTCGTTGCGCGACAGCCACCGCCTGTTTGACTCATTAGGACACTGAAATTCGCTAAGTCATACTGTCCGCTTTGTAAAGCTTTGATCAATTGACCAATCGAAATGATTGCGGGATAACAAGCATCGTTATTGACATATTGCAATCCAGTATCAATTACGCTGGGATCATCTGCGGGTAAGCCTACAATTTGATACCCTGAGGCACGCATCGCTAAATCGAATAGACCATTTTGATGAATCGGGCTGAGCATGGGCATAAGTAATATATGTGTTTTTCGCATATCTTTGGTGAAAACAATTTTTTCTGGCAACTTACTTAGCTGATGCACCGGACGATCGGCTTTTTCACGTTCACGAATCGCTGCTTTCAAGGAACGAACACGAATACGAACAGCGCCTAAATTCGCACCTTCATCAATTTTTAAGCCCGTATACATTTTACCAGCATGTTCAAGAATTTCCGCGACTTGATCGGTCGTTACTGCGTCAATTCCACAACCAAAAGAATTTAATTGAACCATTTCCAACTGTGGGCATTTGGCAACAACATGCGCTGCGGCGTACAAACGAGAATGATACATCCACTGATTCACCACACGTAGCGATTTGACTTCTGCCAGCTGTGCGATGCTATCTTCTGTCAAAACATGAAACCCTTCTTGGGTTAATACTTCAGCGATACCATGATTGATTTCTGGATCTAAATGATAGGGCCTTCCAGAGAGCACAATGCCCTTTTGGTTGGTCTGCATGAGCAGTTGTAACGTTTCTTCTCCTTTAGACTGAATCTCTTTTTTCGCCGCTGCTAATTCTTCAAATCCATGATGGAGTGCTTTAGTAATATCTCCAGCAGAAATTTGTAAATCAGCAAATGTTTCAGTCAAATCGGCAACCATGGATTGTTCATCTGCTAAATTTAAAAATGGGTTACGATAATCAACAGCACCTGAGCGGATTTCCTCCACATTCATTCGAATTAAATCGGGATAGCTTTGGACAATTGGGCAATTAAAGTGATTATCGGCAGCTTGCCCTTCGTCTTGCTCAAAAACAATGCTTGGGTAAAAAATAATTGGTAGCTGTTGGTCAATTAATGCCTGAATATGCCCATGAACCATTTTCGCTGGATAACAAACTGTATCGCTAGGAATCGTTTCAATGCCTTTTTCATAGAGTCCTTTCGTTGAATTTGGCGATAGAATCACACGAAAACCTAAATCAGTAAAAAATGTATGCCATAGAGGATAATTTTCATACATATTTAAGACACGGGGCAAACCAATTTCTCCTCGAACGGCTTCTTTTTTTCGTAAGGAACGGTAATGAAACATTCGTTTTAATTTATAATCATACAAATTGATTTTACGATCCTCACGCTTTATCTTGATTCGAGCGCCACGTTCGCAGCGATTCCCAGTAATAAATTGTCGACCATCAGAGAACAACGTCACCGTTAATAGACAATTATTTTCACATAATCCGCAGTGAGTCAGTTCCTTTTTGGCTTCAAATTTAGCTAACTCATCCACTGATAATAGCGTGGTTTCCTCGCCCACTTGATAGGCATTTTTAGCGATGAGTGCGACTCCGAAAGCGCCCATTAATCCTGCGATATTGGGGCGAATGACTGTTCGTCCTGTAACCAATTCAAAGGCTCGTAAAACAGCATCATTGTAGAATGTACCTCCTTGGCAAACAATCTTTTCTCCTAATTGTTCTGGTCGTCGGACTTTAATAACCTTATAAATCGCGTTTTTAATGACTGAATAGGCTAAACCCGCAGCAATATCGCCGACAGAGGCACCTTCTTTTTGTACCTGTTTAACTTTTGAATTCATAAAAACAGTACAACGAGAACCTAAATCGACAGGATGTTGGGACTCGATAGCCCCTTGCACAAATGCTTCTAAAGGATAATGTAACGATTTTGCGAACGTTTCAATAAACGACCCACAACCAGAAGAACAGGCTTCGTTTAATTGAATGGCCGACAATGCCCCGTCTTTTATAGTCATGGCCTTCATATCTTGACCACCAATGTCCAAAATAAAATCCACACCGGGCAAAAAGAAGTTTGCAGCCTGATAATGCGCCACCGTCTCTACTTCTCCAATATCCACTTTCAATGCATGCTTGATCAAATGCTCACCATAACCTGTAACAGCTGTTTTGGCGATGACTACGCCCGTTGGTAGTTGCTGATACAGTTCAGTTAGAATCGCAATGGTCGTCTCTAACGGTTGGCCTTCGTTACTGCCATACCAGGAGTACAATAAGGCTCCTTGTTCATCAATTAAAGCGACTTTTGTGGTTGTTGAGCCTGCATCAATCCCTAAAAAAGCACGTCCTTCATAGGTATCCAATTCTCGTTCCTGAACCGTTGCTTTTTGGTGGCGTTCAACGAAAGCATTTCGAGCTCCTTCATCTACAAATAATGGTTCAAGCGTTTTCGCCTGTTTTTCTGTAATCATAGGTTCACTTTGTAGTTTTTCGAGCAATTCACTTAATCGTAGTGGTTGCTTTTCTTCTTGTGCATACAATGCTGCACCATAGGCAACAAACAGTTGTGATTGTGTGGGAAATATCACCTGGTCGGGCCCTAAATTTAAGGTTTCAATAAAACGTTGCCGTAACTCAGACAAAAAATAAAGTGGGCCGCCTAGAAAGGCTACATTTCCTTTAATTTTTCTACCAGAGGCTAGACCTGCTATGGTTTGATTGACAACTGCTTGAAAAATACTTTTTGCAATATCTGCTTTTGCGGCACCTTCATTGAGTAATGGTTGGATATCCGTTTTTGCAAAGACACCACAACGTGAAGCAATAGGATAAAGAGTCGTTGCTTTTTTGGCTAATTCATTTAATCCGCTAGCATCCGTGTCTAATAATGAAGCCATTTGATCAATAAATGCGCCCGTCCCACCCGCACATGTTCCATTCATGCGTTGTTCAAGTGAGCCTTCAAAAAAAGTAATTTTTGCATCTTCCCCACCTAATTCAATAACCACATCCGTCTGAGGAATCAACTCTTCTACAGTTCGTGTGCAAGCAATCACCTCTTGAATAAAGGACAGTTCGTAGCTTTCCGCGAGCCCAATCCCACCTGATCCTGTAATAGTAAGTGTGATGGCTTGGTCGCCGATTACTTGTAATGCATCGTGAATGATTTTTTTTGTTGCATTTTTCACATCAGAAAAATGTCGTTCATAGCAAGAGAATAATTCCTTCTTATCTTCATCTAATACAACCATTTTTACAGTGGTTGAGCCCACATCTATTCCAGCATATACGCACATCCTTTTCACCCACCTTTAAAAATTTCCAACATATGTTGAATATCCGACATCGCGTTTGTTATACTATTCACGTAAAGTGTAGTGATATTAGCTATGAAATGCAATAATCAAAGATTGTGAATTTGTGAGATAAACAACAATTTGCTGTTTGTGTTGGGAAAAGGAGGAAAAAATTGTGAAAAAAATCGATTTACGTGTCAAGCGAACCCACAAAATGATTATCGAAGCATTTATACGATTGGTGGAAGAACGAGGGTATGATGATTTAACTGTCCAAGAAATTGCCGATGAAGCAATGATTAACCGTGCAACATTCTACGCTCATTTTAAAAACAAACAGGATTTATACGACTCTATTTTCCATTCAACAATGAAAGTATTTGTTTCTGTTCTCGATCCAGATCAAGTAGTTGAAGGAAATCGCTTAAAGCTGAAACAAGTCGAATTTGTTTTAACGAACATCTATCAACAAATTAAAGAAAATAAACGATTTTTTCTAACCATTTTGGATGCTTCCGATGACCATCGCCTAAGGAAACAAATTCAGGATATTTTAGATGTTCAATACGCCCATATTTTTGCTCGTTTAAAGATTACCGAAAATGATCTAGAGGTTCCCATTGACTTTATTATTGAGTATATGACGTCTATTTTCTTTGCCACACTCCATTGGTGGATTACAGCAGATACAACAATGGATGCAAATAGTTTAGCCAAATTGGTAATCAAATTGGTGGGAAATGGACATTTAACCGTCTTGGGTATTGAAGTGGACCGATGAGAAATGAAAAAGATGCTACTGCTATGATCAAATGGGCAATAACATCTTTTTCTCCATCAGTAGCTATCTTTGTCTTCAGGCTCTTCTTCCCAAATCAATTGAGGCTTGTCCATACTATATAAATGAACAAGTAAAATACCGATCCCTACCCCTCCGACCAACAAGCCTTCCCAAAAATTTTCATGTAAAACGATGGATACAACCGCGAACATCAAACACATCATAACAACAAGTGCCGCTAATGAAGCAAAGAGCAGTTTCATAAGGATTCCCCCAAATCCATCAAAATGTAAACGCTATTTATTATCTTTATCATACCACTTTTCAGCGCATTTCATAGTCTTCTTTTCACTTCTTTTGGTTGCTATTCCAGTCATATCGTTCTATACTAATGAATAGATTCTTTGCGGTCATGGCGGAATTGGCAGACGCGCTAGCTTCAGGCGCTAGTGATAGCAATATCGTGGAAGTTCGAGTCTTCTTGGCCGCATTTAATTTTTATAGAGTGTAGTTTTTTGCAATTGTTCGGCATAGCCTCTTTTGAAGAGACTATGCTTTTTTCTTTTTTTCGAATGCCTCTTTACAAATGCGAACATATGTTTGTATAATAAAAGAAAAACAGTGATTGGAGGCAAATGGATGAACTTCAAATACGAACTAGAACCCGTTGGAGACTATGCTTTTATTGACATGAAAAGTTTTTATGCCAGCTGTGAATTGGTTGCACTTGGGCTCCATCCGTTACAGCATTTATTGATTGTTATGAGTGCTACAGATAATACATCTGGTTTAATTTTATCAAGCTCTCCTATGGCGAAAAAAAAGTTAGGGATTAAAAACGTCAGTCGTAAATGGGATTTACCGACAGTTGAAGAAAATCCTGCGATGAAAAATCTAATTATTGCGCCTCCAAGGATGAACTATTATATTCAAGAAAACTTAAAAATTCAACATGTCTTACAAAACTATGCTCCTGATGAAGATATTCTCTGGTATTCCATTGATGAAGCGGTTATGGATTTAACCAAGTCATTGAATTATTTTGTCCCAGGTTCATTAGATCGTCGAACAAAATTGGCAATTGTTTGTGGGCAAATTCAGCGTGACATTAGAGCAGCGACAGGTATTTTTTCTACTATTGGCATGTCAAATAGCAATCCACTACTTGCCAAATTAGCCTTAGATAACGAGGCAAAGAATACTCCTTCATTGCGAGCACTCTGGAACTATGAAGATGTTCCCAAAAAAGTATGGACCATTCCGCAGCTGACAGACTTTTGGGGAATTGGCCATCGTACAGCCCAAAGATTGCAACTGTTAGGTATTTGCAGCATAAAAGAGCTGGCAAATACCTCCCCACAATTACTTCAGCAAACGTTTGGCGTTATGGGGCTGCAATTGTATCATCATGCGAATGGCATCGATCGCACCCAATTGTCGAAGCGGTATTTGCCAAAATCAACGACCATTGGCAATAGTCAGATATTACCAAGAGACTATACAGGATTAGAAATAGAAGTAGTGATACGTGAAATGGCCGAGTAGGTTGCTATTCGTATCCGTCGAAAACAATTAAAAACAACTTCAATTCATCTTTTCATCGGCTACAGTCGTGATGAAATCAATAAAGGATTCAGTCGCCAAATGAAAATTGAAGAAACAAATGCAACAACGCCAATCGCTGAAGCACTTCTTTTCTTATTTGCTAAATTTTATGATGGAACAAGCAAAATCCGCCAAATTGGTGTCAGTTATGGCAAATTAATACCCGATAATGGCGATCAACTGGACTTATTTACCGATTCGACTACCCAGCAAAAAAAGGCGAACCTTGAAATGATTCTAGATCGAATTCGCGAAAAATACGGATTTTCTAGTATTGTTCGTACCAGCTCAGCTCTTCCCTACGCCCGCAGTTTGAAACGTGCGGGCTTAGTTGGTGGACATGCAGGTGGTGCTGGGGGATTAGATGGGCTCGCGCCATTAAAAAAAGAAGATGAATCTCATGGCTGATTCTTATATGTCTTATCATCCTGATCCATATGTACGGTCGTATACCGATCGTGGCACAATGAAGTGGCTTGGTTTTTATTTAAGTGAACACACTTCAGAAATGCAAATAGACCAGGAAAAGCGAACGAAGCTTGTCCCACGCTATACTGCAATGACATTTCAAGCATGTATGACTATTTTGGCTGAAAGCTATCAACAAAATAAACCGGTTGAAATTCAGCTTGATTTTTTACTACCAGAAGGTCAAGCTAAGCACTTAATAAAAGGAAGCGTTATAGGAATAGAAGAAAATAGTGGTTCATTGTAAGATGAACTTAGCCACTTTCAAGCAATAAAAAAACGTCATAGCGAAAAATCGTGTATTATTGAAGTTCCAACACAATCAATAAGGAGATTTT